>JACQAL010000021.1 GCA_016195025.1 Bacteroidota bacterium
AGTGCGCACGCCAATCATAATTGTTTTCACTGCGCTCAGGTTGGGATTGCCTTGTATATGAATGTAGCGGGGAACTGTTAAACTGCTATTATCAGGGTCGGGTGTTGAAGTAATTTGTTTGGAATATCTTTTTGTAAGCGAAACGCCTTTCACCAGGTTCGCTATGTCTTCGTTGCGTTCCTGTTTTAATTGCTGAAGTTCAGAAAAAATAATTTCCATGTTGTTATCGGGAATCCAAACTTTTTTACGGTCGTCCGTGCTGGTGTTGTCATACGTTCCCGCGGGAGTAACCTTGAGCGGAATTTCATACTCGTAATAGTTTTGCGTGAAATCGCTTCCCATGCGGACAAAACAAGTAATGTCGTTATCGTTAAGAGCAGTGCCGGTTGCCTGCGCTTCGGCATGAACATACATGTCCAGTTTTTTGTACGAGCGCATATCCATGTCCACATTTTTATAGGTGGCGCGCGCATCTCCGTCTTCAAGGTTGCAAACTTTCAGCGCCATGGACTGTTCGTTCAAATGAATGGGTGTTGTGGCTCCATAAGATAACTGCCTTTCAATATTTGGCGGAAGAACATAGTTCACCGGTTTTTTTGTTCCGTTCTCTTCGTAATTAACTGCCGCCACATCAAAGGTGGTTCCCACGTCATCGGTTCCGAGGTATTCTCCCAAACTTGCCAAATCATACTGGTATTTTCTCCATTCCCCGCGAATGAGTTCCACTTTTGCAAAGCGCACCACCACCGGCTTGTCAAACCCGCGCAATATCATTCGCATGAAGCGGATGGATTTGAAGTCCTCTATGTTTCCGTACTTGGCTTCAAATGCAGTAACAGGAATTTTTATTTGATACCATTTTACATTTTGTGCATTGCCGTTGGGCTTGGTTCCGTTTGCGTCTTCCGCATCGTTGATGAAATTATTTCCAACATTGGTGGGAGAAATATCGCTCGGAGAAATTTTCACGCGGTACTGAAAATATCCCTCATTCTCGCTCAGGTTATTGTCGCGGTTAATGTCTTCGGTGTTGGGCAGCGTGGTGGAAGAATGCGGAAAGGGGTCGGAGTTTGCCGGGGAATTGCCTTCCGTGCCGTTGTAATATTTATACCGCTCCAGGGTGCCCAATTGCGCGTTGTCATAATCATCTGCGCGGTAATAATGATAATAATCGGAAGAAGGATCTGTTAATGAGTTCGGCTGGTTGGTAAATACAGGAGAGGGAGGAGCAACCGAAGACATTGCACTCATGTATTTGATAAAGAATTTTTTTTCATCATCATCGTTTAATCCATCGTATCCTACATCCTGCGCTGTGCGCGTGCTGAGGTCGTTGTCGAATGCATTTACGATTGCCTGCACTTTCGGAATGTGCCCCCACACAGTAGTATCAACCGGGTGTGTCTGGTCGGAGGAAGAAGTGGGCAGCCCGTTCTCAAAACTTTTTTTTCCATCGCGCAGAACATCTTCCGAAATATTTCCGAGTTGAACAATCAGTTCGCCCGATGTCGCCTGGAGATTATTGTACGGGGGACCCATGTCTGCATTAAACGGATCCATCATCCAGAGTTGTACAAACTGCACGTTTGCCGCTTCAAAATCATTCGTTTCAATTTTGCGCATGATTCCTCCCCAGCGCGATGAAGGATTTTTCAATGTGCCATCCGGATTTGAACCTGAAGAAATTTTAGTAGTGCCCGCAATTGTATCATAGTTGTACATTCCGCGTTCGGAGGGATACAGCGCAAGGTCGAGCGTAGGCAAAGGAACGGGCTGGCCGGTTTGTGATTCTTTCTTGGGAAAAATTTCTTTCTCATAAATTTCGCGCCCATAGTTATCAGACATTCTGTTTTTATCGTAGTAAGAAGGCGTAAGATTATTTGTCTGCCGCATAAACATGGGGTCAATAGTGTACCAGCAAAGTTTCGCGCAGTTGAAGCGGTTCGATAACTCGTTTATTTTTCCTCCTTCGGGCCACAAGCCGTTGGGTCCGTTCTGATATTGCGGAGTGCTGGCGAGAAACCACGCGCCCACCGTTTTAATATCAATCGGGCTTTGGCTTCCTTCGAAATCATCTATGTAGGCGTTTCCTTCTTTGCCGATGGCACGCGAGTGCCCGGGAATAAGCGCTGCGGCTTCGCCCGTTGCGGTGATGGTGGACATTTCCTTGGTGGAAAGCAGCGGAAGTTTATCAATCATGCGCGTGAGAAACGGAACTTCGTTGCGGTAATTTCCATCGAGCCCCAGCATGGTGTTTTTGATGGGCTCTTCGCCCACATTTACTTTTTGCATGAGCGGGCGCTCGTTCAGGCGGATGGCGGTGGCTCCCCAGTGAAAATTCCGGTTCGAGCGGTAATCGAGATGCGCGCCCATCAATGTTTTTTGCTGAATGCCGAAGAGCACATTACTTTCGAATGAAACTTTTATGGGAATTCCGGAACTTAAAATTCCCTGGTTAATGATTTTCACTTTTCCGAGTGCATAGTCCACCGTGTAATCCACATTTTCGGTAAGAGGCGCGCCTCCGGCAGTAACTTTCACCGAGCCCTCGGGAATGTTCGGAGCGTTCAGGTTAATTTCCGAGCCCGCAGCCGATTTAAAACTTCCTTTCATCTTGAAGCGGTTTTTATTCGGCAACTGCTGCGCGGAAGATTTGGTGGAATCATAAAGTTCATTGAATGCATATTTGTTTTCTATGGAAAGCAGCGAGGGGTCGTGCGCGGGATTTATTTTTTCGCGCAAATGATTTCCGAACGGCTCGCGCACGGGAAAATAAATTCTTCCGGTGGCGGCATTGATGGTAACTCCGTCAATGAAATCAAAAACTCCATCGGGCGTTGCATCGCCTGCGGGATTAATGCGGTCGAGGTTCATCACCTGCAGCAGCGGCTTTCCGGTAATGGCAATTCCTTTTTCGGGAATAACAGGAATGAAAGTTCCCGTGCCGGGATTGTTATATAAAATATCGAGTTTGAAACTTTCCGGCTTCACCTGGTAAGCGCCTACCGTATAAACATTTTTCATCATCAAATCCCAGAGAAGCGTGTCTTTGCGCGGGCTCACGTTGGTGCTCTTCAGCATTTTTACGAGCAGGCATTTGGGGTCGGCAATTCCATCGGTGGAAAGTTCGCCCACCTGAAATGTATTTCCGTTGTATGTGTACTGGTATGCCACCGCCACCACCTGGTCAGGATTGATGGTGCTGTTCAGCGAAACAAAACCAAGCTTGGAGTTGAACGTGAATTCGCTGGTTGCTAATCTTCGCGCGGCAAGAACTTTCTCAAAATCCTTAACGGGTATTAATCCCACTCCTGCCGGAGGCAGCGTGGAAAGTATGGTAACTGCGCTGTCGCGGTTTCGGATGTGCGGGCATTGGGCGCAGGAAGAAAAAAGCGTTGGGGGATTTAATGTATTTGCCGTGTTGTCGGGCACAGATGCATTGCTGGCAGTTACTGCGGTTGGGTTGGTCAGGTATTTTGTTTTGTTCTCGCCCAAATCGGTAAGCGCAATAATGTTTCTTGTATCGTTGGTGTTGGAGCTCGTATTGGTAATCCACACTTCCACTTTTGTAACATTGATTTGCGAGCGGATAACCGGCAAACTTTTCAGCGCAGAATCGTATTGCTCTTTGAAAAACTGCGAAAGGAAAAAATGCTTGTTCGATTCATACGCATCGCCATTAATGTCGAAGGTGCTGGTCTGCGCTCCGTTTTCAATATTGATTTCTTTCTTTTGCCCTTTCTCCTGTGAAATGAGCGCGGTAACGGTGGCTTTCCCGAACTGCAGTTGCGTTTTTAATCCGAACAAACTCTGGCTTCCGCTGATGAGCGTGCTGTTCAGCGGCAAACTCACGTTGCCGGCTTCTATTTTTTTTATGATGTCGTCTTCTCCTCCCGAATATTCCAGTTTCATTTTGTTTTCGAAATCAAAGGTTGCCTGCGTGTTGTAGTTGGTAGTGATTTTAAGGCGGTCGCCAATTTTCCCAATCAAACTCAATTGAATTTTTTCATCGAAGTCGAACGTGGTGATGCGCCTGTTCTTCACCGGCACTGCCGGGTTTTCGGTGAACGAAGAGTTGACTCCGAAAATTAATTCGGCAGAGCCCTGCGGGCGAATGTCCACCACGTTGCTTCCGAAGATGCGGTCGAAAACCTGGTTGTTGATTTTGATGGGCGGAATTAAATTTTTGCTTTTGTTTCCCTGCGTCATGGCTTCCGCAGTGCTGCGCGATTTCCAATAGTCCTTCGTGGATTTCCGGAACACGTAATCCACATATTCGTCCTGCGTCATGTAAATGGGCGGGCGGTAATCGAGGTTGCCCATTTTCTGCGTTACGTTGTAGCGGTTGGAATCGGTATCGTAGGTAATATCTGTCTTCACATTCGAAGGCGTGTTCAGGTACATTCCTCCGTTGTAATCGTTCATCTGCGGAAGCCCGTGCGATTCATCGTGCATGGGATATTTGAGATGAAGCGTGTCGGAATCCCTGGCGGAAGAAAAAAAAGCCGGAGGCGCGGAATTTTTCTCCGGAAAATTTTCCACAGGCAGTTCGCGGTGCGTTCCGCTGCTTGCCCAAATCAGCGCGGCAAACACCGAAGGCAGGCCCACAAAAAAAGAATTAACTGAACCTTTCACGGGTTATGTACTGATTGACTATAAATTTTTCAACGCTTCTTTTACCAACTGCTCGACCGATGAATCGGTTTTTGCTGCCAGCGCTTTATCCACCGCCTTTTCCGAACTGGCTTTGGCAAAGCCGAGCGTAAGCAGCGCCTTCAACGCTTCACTGCGGGTTTTATTGTGCGGGTCATCCGCTTTTACTTTTTCCATTTTACCACCCAGGTCCACAATAATCCGCTGCGCGGTTTTTTCCCCGATGCCTTTGATGCTTCTGAAAATTCCTGCCTCTCCTTTTGCAATGGCTGCCTGCACTTCGTCAGGAGAAAGCGCTGACAAAACCATGCGCGCGGTGGAAGCGCCTACGCCCGAAACGGAAAGGAGATGGCGGAAAACGGTTCGCTCGCGCTCGTCAAAAAATCCGTACATGTTTTGCGAAAAATCCTGCTGGTTAGTGATGACGTGCGTGAGCAGTTTGCATTTTTCAGACGAGCCGATTTTCGAATACGTGTTTACGGTAATGTGAATGTAATAGCCGGTTCCGCTGCAATCAATAACGGCATAGGTGGGATTTTTTTCCAGCAGTTTTCCTTCGATGTGGTTTATCATTGGGTTTCGAAAAAAGGGTAGCAAATGTAACAAAAAGCAGGCGCAGATAATTGCACAAAGAGAAAGATGCCTTCTTGAAAAAGTGTGGAAAAATTTTAGCGGCTTCAGGAATTTATCCTCATCCCAATCACCAGCACATCGTCTAACTGGCTGTTGCTGCCTTTCCATGCGGCTAATTTTTCATCCAGGATTTTTTCCTGCTCCCGCATGGGCTTGTGCCGGATGGATAACAGCAGTTCTTCCAACTGCGTTTGCATGAATTTTTCGTCCTGCGGTCCGCCAAACTGGTCGCAGTAGCCGTCTGTGAAAATATAAACGGCATCGCCCTTGCTTAACTGAATGGTTTCTTTCCGGAACGATGCTTCTTTTTTTGTTACTAATCCCACGGGGTGATTTCCCTTTTTTACATTTTTTATTCCGGTTTCGCCTGCGAGCAGCAGCGGGCGCCCCGAAGAAGCGAATTCCAGTTTTTGATTTTTATGGTCAATGGCGCAGAGGGCAATGTCCATGCCGTCCACGGTTCCGGTTTCGTGCTCTTGTTTTTTCAGCGCGCTCACCACGCCTTCGTGAAGTTGATGCAGGATAATTTCAGGGTCGGTGATTTTTTTGTTGTTCACAATGTCATTTAAAAGATTATTCCCGATGAGCGACATGAATGCGCCCGGCACCCCGTGCCCCGTGCAATCCACTGCCGCCACCAGCGAAGTTCCGTTCATGCGCGCGAACCAGTAAAAGTCACCGCTCACAATATCTTTGGGCTTGAAAAGAATGAATGATTCGGGAATCACTTCCTGAATTTTTTCTTTCAGCGGAAGAATGGATTCCTGGATGCGTTTGGCATACCGGATGGAGGCGGTAATGTTCTGATTTTTTTTCTCAATCACTTTGTTCTGCACTTCCACCAGTTCTTTTTCCGCGCGGAGTTCTTTCGTTTTCAAATCCACCTGCTCTTCTAAATATTTTTTCATGGCGCGCAGCCGGCTCAGCCGCCATTTAAACACCGCGTAAATGCCAAGAAGTATTGTGCACAGCACCGAAATGCGGAACCACCACGTTGCCCAGAAGGGCGGTGTGATTTGAAAACTGAATGTTGCAGGCGCGCTCCAGATGCCATCGTTGTTGCACGACATCACGTTGAAAGTAAATTTTCCCGGGGGAAGATTGGAGTAGGTGGCGAAATTTTCTTTCATCGGCTCCGTCCAGTCCTTATCGAACCCTTCGAGTTTATATTTATACTGAACTTTTTTCGGAATGGAAAAACTCAGCCCCGCAAAATCAAACGTGAGATGGTTTTTGTTGTACGGAAAAACCATGCGCGCGGGAAGAAACAAGCGCGGGGAAAGAGAGTCGGAATAAGTTGCGAAATCAAAATTCTCGAAGGAAAGACGCACGTTTGTAATTTCGGTTTGCGGCTCAACCGGATTTGTTTTGTCTTCCGAAGGATGATAGCAGAATGCCCCGCGAATGGTGCCGAACCAGGTATTTCCGTTTTCTTCTTTCAAAACAGAACCGGTGTTGCACTCCGTTCCGAAAAATCCTTCCTCGCTTCCGAAATGCTTGGTTGCAATTTTTCCGGTGCGGTAATACTCTGCCAAATCAAGTTTGTCAATTCCGCTGTTCGTGCCAATCAGTAAATGATTGTCGTCTGTGGCGGCAATGGCATACACCGTGTTGGACGCGAGCCCGTCTTTTTTGGTAATGGTTTTTATTTCTCTGGTAACAGGATTTATGCGGCTGATGCCGTCAAAATTTGCCGACCATATATTCCCCGCGCTGTCTTCTGCAATGCAAAGCGAGCCGTTGCCCGCCAGCCCGTCTGCTTCGGTAAAATTTCGGAAAGAAAATTTTCCGTTCTCTTCTTTCACAAGAGAAATTCCTCCTCCCGAAGTTCCAAACCATAAATTATTTTTTTTATCCTCGTAGGCGCAGAGAAACCGCGCATTCGCCAAGCCGTCCTTCGTGGAAAAAATCCGGAATGTCTTTCCGTCAAAAAGATTCAGCCCGTTGCCGGTTCCCACCCAGATTCTTCCTTTGTAATCGGAAAAGAGGACGCGCACATAATTATTGCTCAACCCGTTTTTCTCGTTGTAGTTGGTAAATTTTCCATTGGCGTATTTAAAAATTCCGCTGCCGGTAGTGGTCAGCCAGATGTTCCCGTCCTTGTCTTCTATAATGCGCCAGACCTTCTCATCGGCAAAGCCATTTTTGGAATTAAAGAAAGAGAACTTTTTACCGTCAAAGAACGTTGCTCCGTTGTCGTGCCCGAACCATCGTTCGCCTTTTTTTGTTTTGCATAGGGAAAGAATCATTTCGCTTGGCAAACCGTTTTGCGCGCGAAGGGAAGTAAATGTTTGCTCGCCCAGTTTTGCCGCGCCCGCGCCATCGGTGCCGAACCAGATATTTCCCTCGCGGTCTTCAAAAGAAGAATACGCGCCATCCACGGAAAGCCCTTCGCGGCTTCCGAATTTAACAACCGTGTCTTTTGAAATTTTATACACGCCCGCATCGAGCGTACACACCCAGATGTTTTTCCGGCTGTCCGTTTTTATGGATTGAATGATTTGCTTTGCGAGGGGCGGTGCCGGAAGGGCAAGAAAAGAAATTTTTTCTCCTTCAATCACATTAATTCCCGCTGACGTGCCTGCAAAAGTTTTGTTTTCGTCCTGTAAAAAACAATTTACTGCGTTGCTCCTGAGCCCGTTTGCGGTTGAATATTTTTTTACGATTATGTTGTTCTTCTCCATAAAAATTCCATCCCCGCTTGTTCCCATCCAGATATTTCCTTGTTTGTCTTTATACACGCTTAAAATTGTTTTTCCTTTCAGCCCGGGAATTTCGTGCAGCACATTTCCGTCATACACAAATGCACCCTGGTTTGTTCCGAAATAAATCTCACTCGAAGAAACCACCAGCATGCTTCGGATAAATAAACCGGAGAGCGGTTTTAACTCCGGTGGAAGGGGAAGAAATTTTTTTGTCTGATAAATGCTGATGCCTTTGGGCGTTCCTGCCCAAAGCCGCTCTTGTTCATCTTCGCCCAGGCAATACACGCCATCGTAGCAAAGCCCTTCGGAAATGGTGAACACGGAAAATTTTTTCCCGTCATAGCGCACCAGCCCTCCCCCATCGGTGCCGAACCAGAGAAATCCTTTTTTATCCTGCAGCACGCAATGCACCTGCGACTGGGGAATTCCTTCTTCGATGGAATATAAATGAATATTGGCGGTTTGCGCGCGGCAAAAAAACGGAAGCGCCAGAAAAAAAACGGGGGCAAGAATTTTCTTCGTTGCCATCTTTGCTATCACAGTTCGTTGAATAAAAATTCAATGCTCGGACAAAGTTCGGCAAACTCTTCTCCCGCTTCACGCATGTCACGGTCGCCCTTTTTGTACTGCCAGTTTATTTTTGCCGCCTTTCCTTTTTCTTTCACCGATTCCAGTTTGGTGAGGATGTCGAATATGGGTTTGTAGGAAGACGAATTAAAATACTGAAGTTGGAAAACAAAAAGCGTTTCATGGTTGGGCGATTGCACGTAGCGGTCAATCCAGTTGAGAACGGGCGTAAAAAATTCGCGCGTGTCTTCGGGATACGAGCGCCCGCTGACAGAAAATAAATTATTCTGCGCATCAAGAATGATTTCGGGCGTGTCGGTTCCTTTTGCAATTTTTAACGGCTCCATTCATTTTTCAATTTGATGCCACAATGCTTTCGAGCGAAAAAAAAGTAGCGCGCTCATCCAATTTTCTGAATTCATACGAAAATTTTTCCGCCTTGCGCGCGATGCTTACCAATCCAAGCCCTGCTCCGGAT
This sequence comes from Bacteroidota bacterium, assembly GCA_016195025.1. Lineage (NCBI taxonomy): Bacteria > Pseudomonadati > Bacteroidota > Bacteroidota bacterium. The sequence continues at coordinate 9,037 of JACQAL010000021.1, forward strand.
TTTTCGCTCAGGATGGTTTCGGAAAGCGTTTTCTTGTGAAGCGCTTTCAATTCTTCCCTGCTTAAGCCGGAAAGTTGTTTCAGCCGCGCTTCCAGTTTTTCCACTTCGGAATTCTTTATCAGGTTTCCGGTTTTAATGAAAAAACTATTTTCTTTTCTTCCCACCAGGATAATTCCCGGCTTGAGGTCACCGTTTTCTTCGGGCGCTGTTCCGTATTTGCAAATGTTCTGCATGCATTCCACCATAATGGAAAACACGCGGCTCTTCACCTGCGTTTTGTTGTCGTGGTATTCATTTTTTGTTTCGGCAAGAAGAAGAATGGCGTTTACCAAATCCTGGTTAAAGTCGCCTTTGAAACAAAGCATCAGGTTGGCTTTTTCAAAATCGGAGAACCAATTATAAATGAGCGAGGGCTTATCGGAAGTGATGTTGAGCATGTTCGTTAGAAATAACTTACTAAAGTAAAAAATTATTCATCATTGGCGAATCGCGCAGGATTATTTCCTCTGCGCATCCACCACGGCAATGGTAACCATGTTCACGATTTCGCGAACCGAACTTCCGAGTTGTAAAATATGAACCGGTTTTTTTGTTCCGAGAAGAATGGGGCCGATGGCTTCCGCGCCTCCGATTTCCTGCATCATTTTATAGGCAATGTTTCCTGCCGCAAGATTCGGAAAGATGAGCGTGTTTACTTTTTTATTCACCAAATCACTAAACGGAAAATGGTCTTTTAATAAAGTATTGTTGAGCGCTACGTTTGCCTGCATTTCTCCATCTACCACCATGCCCGGAAAATTTTTGTGAAGCGCCTCAACGGCTTTTCTTGTCTTGTCCGGAATTTCTCCTGTAACCGAACCGAAATTGGAATAAGAAAGAATTGCAATTCGCGGAACAATATTGAATTGTTTCACTGCCGTTGCGGTGAGAATGGTTATGTCCACCAAATCCTGCGCGGTGGGCTCAACGGTTACAGTTGTGTCGGCAAAAAAGAAGGGCCCGTGCTTGGTAATAATAATGTACATGCCTGCCACTTTGCTCACTCCCTCCTGCACGCCAATCACCTGAAGCGCTGCGCGCACAGGGTCAGCATATTTTCGGGTGAGTCCGGAAACCATTGCATCGGCAGCGCCCGTTTCCACCATCATGGCTCCGAAATAATTCCGCTCGCGCATCATCTGGCGCGCTTCAAACAACGTAAATCCTCTTCTCTTGCGCTTGTCAAAAAATAAATCTCCGAAATGTTTTCTGCGCTCGTCCTCTTCTGCGCTGCGCGGGTCAATGATGGGAACGTCTTCGAGGTCAAGATTGTTTTCAGAAATAGTTTTCAGAATTTTCTTTTTATCTCCGAGCAAAATCGGCTTTGCAATTCCTTCGTCTTTGATTACCTGCGCGGCTTTAAGAATTTTATAATGGTCTGCTTCGGTAAAAATAACGCGCTTGGGATTTTGTTTTGCCTTGGTGGTAATGGTGCGGATGAGTTTGTTGTCAATTCCAAGCCGGTTGATGAGTTCCTGTTTGTATGCTTCCCAGTCGGTAATTTTTTTCTGCGCAACCCCTGAATCCATTGCGGCTTTGGCAACTGCTGGCGCCACAGTATAAATCAATCGGGAGTCAATTGGCTTGGGAATAATATATTCTTTTCCAAAAGTGATGTTGCGGAGATTGTATGCCAGATTCACTTCTTCCGGAACATTTTCTCTGGCAAGATTGGCGATGGCTTTCACCGCAGCAAGTTTCATCTCTTCGTTGATTCGTGTTGCGCGCACATCGAGCGCTCCGCGGAAGATGAACGGAAATCCCAAAACATTGTTTACCTGGTTCGGATTATCGCTTCTTCCGGTTGCAATTATTATATCTTCTCTTGCGCCTGCCGCTTCTTCATAGGGAATTTCGGGGTCGGGATTTGCCAGCGCAAACACAATCGCGTTCTTCGCCATACTCTTCACCATTTCTTTCGTAACAATATTTCCTTTCGATAATCCCACAAAAACATCTGCGCCCTTCATCGCTTCCGCCAAATCTTTCACTTTTGTTTTTACTGCGAAGAATTTTTTGTTTTCATCCAAATCATTTCTGTCTGTGGAAAGCGCACCTTTCGAGTCAAGCATTAAAATATTTTCCTTCTTCGCTCCGAGCGAAATATAAAGTTTGGCGCACGAAATTGCCGCAGCACCCGCACCGTTCACCACAATTTTTACTTTGGAAATTTCTTTTCCTGAAAGTTCCACGGCATTCAGCAAAGCGGCCGCGGAAATAATTGCGGTGCCGTGCTGGTCATCGTGCATGATGGGAATTTTTAATTCCTCTTTCAGCCGTTTTTCAATTTCAAAACACTCGGGCGATTTTATGTCTTCAAGATTTATTCCGCCAAACGTGGGCGCGATGGCTTTCACTGTCTGCACAAATTTATCCACGTCTTCTGTGTCAACCTCAATATCGAATACATCTATGTCAGCATAAATTTTAAAAAGCATTCCTTTTCCTTCCATCACGGGTTTGCCTGCTGCAGCGCCAATATTCCCCAAACCTAAAACTGCAGTGCCGTTAGAAATAACCGCCACCAGATTTCCCTTGGCAGTGTATTTGTAAACATTTTCGGGATTTGCTGCAATGTCGAGACAGGGCTCGGCAACTCCGGGAGAATATGCCAGCGATAAATCCCGCTGCGTGCTATGCGGCTTGGTGGGAATGACTTCGATTTTCCCCGGTCTTCCGCTGGAATGGTAATCGAGCGCATCTTCTTTTCTTAAATTCGCCATTGTACGAATATCGAATAAAAAACGAATATACGAATTACAAAAAAGATTGTGTCGCTTCGGTGTAATCGTGTATTTTCAATCTGTACAATCAACGGCAATGGCAAAGAAAAAATTAGTTGTGTTCTCCGGAGCAGGCATCAGCGCGGAAAGCGGATTGAAAACTTTTCGCGACAGCGGTGGGTTGTGGGAAGAATACAATGTGGAAGATGTGGCGACTCCCGAAGCGTGGAATAAAAATCCGGCAGTGGTGCTGGAATTTTATAATATGAGAAGAAGGCAGGCGGTAAATGCAAAGCCGAATGCCGCGCATCATGCGCTGGTGAAACTGGAAAAAAAATTTGATGTGCAAATTATCACGCAGAATATTGACGACCTCCACGAAAAAGCCGGCTCGAAAAAAGTTTTGCATCTGCACGGAGAAATTTCCAAGTGCAGAAGTTCGGTGGATGAATCGCTGATTTATCCGATGAAAAAAGATTTGAAGATGGGGCAACTTTGCGAAAAGGGCTCGCAGCTGCGCCCGCACATTGTTTGGTTTGGCGAGTTTGTTCCGATGATGGAAATTGCAAATTCCATAGCGGCTACTGCAGAACTCTTCCTTATTATAGGAACTTCGCTGAATGTTTATCCGGCTGCGGGGCTTATAAATTTCGTGCCTGAAAAAACTCCGAAGTACCTGGTGGACCCGAGTGCTTTTTCGAAAGATTACATTTCAAATCTCACAATTATAAAAGAAACTGCCGGCAAGGGCGTTCCTAAACTTGTTGAAAATCTTTTGAAATGATGTTAGTATGTTTTGATTTCTTATTTTATCAACAGCGTGAATCTCATTTTCTATTTCTCAAGGTAATTATTACAAAACTTGAAACATTTTATTAACTTTAGGACAGAAATTTCTGGCGTATATTTTTCAACAATGATGAAAATTAACAACGTGTTAATAACAAAAAACAAATTTGCTAATCAGGCGATTATAAATTTTATCCTGTTGGAAGATTGTTATGAAAATTTTATAAGAGTTGCTGTCAAGCTATGTGGAGTATTTTTCCCAACAGAGTTAACAGCATAATAGATACATTAAATATTAAATAAATAAAAAATTAAATACAATAGTGTTTGTTTGAAAGTTGATTTTATGCAAAGTAATATTTCCATAGATTTGTTTTCTGAAATTGAAAAACTCAAAAAAGAAAAAAATGCAGTTATCCTCGCGCATTATTACCAGGAGCCCGATATTCAGGATGTGGCGGATTTTATTGGCGACAGTTTGGGATTATCACAGCAGGCAGCAAAAACAAAAGCCGATATTATTGTTTTCGCAGGCGTGCATTTCATGGCGGAGACAGCAAAGATTTTATCTCCACAGAAAAAAGTTTTACTCCCGGATTTGAAAGCAGGATGTTCGCTTGCAGATGCCTGCCCTGCCGATAAATTTTCTGACTTCAAAAAAAAATATCCTGAACATATTGTGATTACATACGTGAATTGTTCTGCAGAAATAAAAGCGCTATCGGATATTATTTGCACTTCCACTAATGCGCAAAAAATAGTAGAGAGTTTACCGAAAGAACAAAAAATTATTTTCGCACCCGATAAAAATTTAGGAAAGTTCATAGAGAAGCAAACAGGAAGAGAAATGATTTTGTGGGATGGAAGTTGCATGGTGCATGAAATTTTTTCACTAAAGAAAATTTTACAGTTGAAAGAGCAACACCCGGACGCAAAATTCATTGCGCATCCGGAATGTGAAGAGTCAATTTTGAAAATTGCAGATTACATCGGTTCAACAACAGGACTTTTAAATTTTACTAAAAAAGATTTTGCGAAAGAATTTATTGTAGCAACAGAAACCGGAATTATTTACCAGATGCAAAAATCATCTCCTGAAAAAACTTTTATTCCCGCGCCACCGAATAATTCCTGTGCCTGCAATGATTGCCCGCACATGAAATTAAACACACTCGAAAAGTTGTACACTTGCCTGAAATATGAAACGCCCGAAGTCGTTATGGAAAAAAGTTTAATTGAGCGTGCAGAAAAACCAATCAGGAGAATGTTGGAAATATCAGAAAGATTAGGATTGTGAAAAAGTTTCTGAAATATATATTTATTCCATTTGTCATTTGTCATTTGTCATTTGTCATTTGTTTTGCACAGCCTCAGCAAAACGTAAATCCAAACGGCTACAATAAATTTTATTACGAGAACGGAAAAATTTCCAGCGAGGGAATGATGAAAGATAGCCGCCCCGAAGGTTACTGGAAAACCTATTCACCGAATGGAAAAATAAAATCGCAAGGCAACCGGAAAAATTTTGAATTAGATAGTTTATGGAAATTCTATAACGAAAATGGAAAACTTCTCACCGAAATAAATTACCGCAACGGAAAAAAAGATGGAATGAAAAGAACGTGGGATGCGGATGGATTTATTCTTTCTGAGGAAAATTATTCGTCCGATGTGAAACAAGGCATGACCATTACGTACTATGCGCCCGATGATACCATTCAGACAAAAGGGAAAGTAAAAATGAAAATTCCTTTCGACAAAGGAAAAGAAAACGGAACAGCATTCGAGTATGATAAAAACGGAAACATTATTACAATTCTCGAATACAGTTACGGAGTTTTGAAAAAACAGGAATTAGTTAACCGAACCGATAAGAGCGGACAAAAGCAAGGAACATGGAAAGAATTTTTTCCGAGCGGAAAAGTAAAATCAGAAACCGCCTATCAGAACGGAAAGAAAACGGGCTATGAGAAAAAATTCACCGAAACGGGGAGTTTGGCAAATGTCGAAAAATTTATTGGCGATTCCGCAGTAAAAGAAGCGCCCGAACTCACTACCAAACTCGAAGTGCGCAACGAATACTATGAGGATGGCGCAATAAAAAAAACAGGAACATATTTATATGGCGTTGCCGAGGGCACGCACAAAGAATATTCTCCGGAAGGAAAAATTACCGGAGCAAAAATTTTTCACGAAGGAAATTTAATCGGAGAAGGGTTGATTGATGAAGCCGGCAATCAGCAAGGAGCATGGACAGAATACCACGCGAACGGAAAAATAAAAGGAAAAGGAAGTTATGAGAATGGAATTAAAACAGGCGAATGGGTTTTCTACCATCCCAACGGAAAAACGGAGCAGAAAGGAAAGTATGATAAGAAAGGGAAGCCGCAAGGATTATGGCAGTGGTATTATGACTCCGGAAATTTATTGCGCGAAGAAACTTATCTCAACGGAAAACGTGAAGGCGCGTTAACAGAATGGAGCGATGCAAAAAAAGATTCTTCGGGCAACAAAACAGAAGCGCAGGTGATTACAAAAGGAGAATATATTGACGGCATGAAAGAAGGAAAATGGTTTTACCAGATTCAGGATTACCGTGAAGAAGGAATGTATAAAAGCGACAACAAAGATGGCGCGTGGGAATCTTACTATGTGGATAACAACCAGGTTCGCTTCGCGGGAAAATTTGTGGAAGGGCTTCCCGATGGAAAGCACACCTATTATTATCACGATGGCAAGAAAGAAGAAGAAGGAAAATATATCATGGGAAACAAAGACGGCAACTGGGAATATTTTAATCCGGATGGAACACTTCTGATAACAATCACATTCCACAAAGACCGTGAAATAAAATTTGACGGAGTAAAAGTAAAACCGCTTCTCCCGGGCGAAACGCTGAAATAAAATTTATGTCCGCGCAGCAAAATCAATTTATCTCCGAAGAAATTTTCCGCAATCTCTTCGACAAAAACCCGCTGCCCATGTGGGTGTTCGATACAAACACATTGCAGTTTTTGTTGGTGAACAAGGCGGCAATAAAAAAATACGGCTACTCGCACGAAGAATTTCTTTCAATGACCATAGCAGACATTCGTCCGAAAGAAGAAAGAAAAAAACTTCTTGAACACCACATTGCCATAACAGAGAGCAACCGCCTTTCAGCCAATCAGGGAATATGGAAACATAAAACCAAAGACGGTGAAATTATTTTTGTTGATATTACCTCGAGTGCGATTCTTTTCGAGGGAAAGCAAGCAGTTGCTGTTGCTGTTTCCGATGTAACCGAAAAAGAAAAAGCAAAGCAGGAATTAATGGAAAGCGAAGAACGGTTTCGGCTTCTTGCAGAAAGTTCGCTCGAAGGAATTGTTCTAAGCGAAAACAAAATCATAATTGACTCCAACGAGCAATTTGTAAAAATGTTCGGCTATGAAACGCGCAGCGAACTCATAGGTAAAAATGTGGAAACGCTGGTCCATCCGAAAGATGTATCCGTGGTGATTGAAAAAATTCAGGAAACAAATACCGAACCGTATGAACTCGTCTGCATAAAAAAAGACGGAACAAATTTTATTGTAAAGTCAAAAGGAAGAATAATTCCCTTCGGAGAAAGAGCCATACGCATTTCGGTGGTGAGCGACATAACCGCACAAAAAGAAAATGAAAAAAACCTGAAGCAAAGCGAAGAACGGTTCCGCCATCTTTTCGAAAATAATCTTGCGGGAGTTTTTCGTTCAGAAGTTGGAGGCGGGCTGATTGAAGTCAACCAGGCGCTGGCGGAAATTTTCGGATATAAATCAGCGGAAGAATTAAAAAAAATAAAAGCGCAGCAATTATATTATTCGATTCATGACAGGGAAAGATATTTAAACGAACTGCAGAAAAACAAATACGTGAAAAACTTCCAGATGCGGATGAAGAAAAAAGACGGAAGCGAAATCTGGATTCTGGAAAACGTTCAACTGGCAAAAGATTTTAAAACAGGAAAAGAATTTATTGAAGGAACGCTGATTGACATAACGGAAACAAAACGCGTTCAGCAGGCGCTTCAGGAAAGCGAAGAAAATTATAAAAGTTTAATCGAGCACACCCCCGATGGAATTTTAATTCACGATGAAAAGGGCGAAACAATTTTTGCAAACCCCGCAGCGCTGAAGATGATAGGCATTTCCTCGCTGCAAGAAGTGGCGGAAAAAAATCTTTTCGGCTACGTGCTTCCCGAGTATCATGAAAAAATAAGAACAAGAAAAGAAGAACTGAGCCAGGGGAAAGAAGCGCCTTTCATGGAAATTAAAATTCGCAAAGTAGACGGGAAAACAATAGAAGTGGAAACCAAAACAAGCCGCATAAACTATCACGGGGAAAAAGCAGTAGAAGTTGTGCTCCACGATATTTCGCTCCAGCGCCAGCTCGAACGCGAACAAATGCGGCTGCAACTCGAAGAAGAATCCAACCGCGAACTGAAACGTGAAATTGCCGCGCACATCCGCACACGGCAGCGGTTAAATGCCAACCAAAAATATATTCGCCTGCTGATAGATTCTTCCCTCGATATGATTTTTGCATGCGATGAGAAAGGAAAATTCACCGAGTTTAACAGAGCCGCACAATTAACTTTCGGATATAAACCCGAGGAAATATTAGGCAAACAAATTTCGATTTTATATGCAGACAGAGGACATTCGGAACGAATCGGAGATTTAATTTTCCAGGATGGAAATTACATGGGCGAAGCCGACCACCTAAAAAAGAACGGGGAAACTTTTCCTGCGTATGTAAATGCTTCGCTCCTGAAAAATGACAAGGGAGAAATTATAGGAACCATGAGCATTTCGCGCGACATTACCCGAATTAAAGAAGCGGAAGAGCAATTGAAAAAATCTGTTCATGAAAAAGAAATTCTTCTGAAAGAAATTCACCACCGCGTGAAAAATAATATGCAGGTGATTTCAAGCATTCTCAAATTGCAATCCGCCTACGTGAAAGACAAAAAGACCGTGGAGCTTCTCAACGAATGCAGAAACCGGATTGCTTCCATGGCATTCATCCACGCTTCTTTGTATATGACAAAAGATTTTGCCAACATTAATTTTTCTGACTACGTGAGCAACATTGCGGGAAATCTTCAGCAGTCGTATGTAAGCGCGGATAAAAAAATTCTTCTTCAGATTGATGTGCCCAAGGTAAATCTTCACATTGACGATGCCATTCCCTGCGGGCTCATCATCAATGAACTTCTTTCCAATTCGTTCAAGTATGCCTTCGTGAAAAAGAAAAGAGGAACGGTAGGAATCTCTGTGAAAGTAAAGAAAGAAAATATTATACTTGCAATCTGGGATAATGGAAGCGGCTTTCCGAAAAATATTAATTATAAAAACACCGAATCACTCGGATTGCAACTGGTAAATTCGCTCTCGGAACAAATTGGCGGCAAAATAAAAATGGAAAGTAAAAAAGAAGTAGGAACAAAATTCATTATCGCATTTGAAAAACAAAAAAAGCCCCATGAATAAAACAGGAATCCTGGTTGTAGAAGATGAAAGCATTGTAGCGAAAGACATTCAGCAATCGCTGAAGAAACTCGGCTATGAAGTGCTGGGTGTTTGCGCTACGGGCGAAGATGCTATGGAAAAAGCCGACCGGCTGAAGCCGAACTTAGTATTGATGGATATTATGCTGAAAGGCGATGTGAGCGGAATTGATGCGGCAGAATATGTGCGTGATAAATTAAACATACCGGTAATTTTTCTCACCGCCTATGCCGACAGCAGCACGCTTTCCAAAGCAAAAGTAACCGAACCGTACGGATATATTATAAAACCATTCAAAGAAATTGATTTGCAGACGAACATTGAAATTGCATTATACAAACACGAAAAAGCAAACGAAGCAAAACGCGAGCGCGATTTTTTATATTCTTTAGTAGAGGCAAAAAGTTCCAAAGAAGTAATTTTTGCCAAGTCAAATCTTAAACTGGTAAAAATTCACACAAAGGATATTTATTTTCTCGAATCGCTGAAAGATTATGTTACCATTAACACAAAGAATAACCGCTTCATCATTCACTCCACCATGGGAGATATCGAAAAAAAATTTCCCACCACCGAATTTGTCCGCGTGCACCGCTCTTTTATAGTGCGCATCGATAAAATTGCTTCGATAGACCATAATTTTCTTGTTGTGGAAGACCTTCAAAAACAAATTCCCATCAGCGCATCTTATTACGTAGAATTAAAAAAACGACTTAACATGCTTTAATTTTTCTGGCGGGAATGAGCAAGAAAAAACCAACGCCTAAAAATTTTTCAGCAAAGCAGGCGGAGAGCAAAAAAACACAGCCAAAAATTTTCTCGAAGAAAAATTCTTCTGACCGGCAGAAGAAATGGATAATAATTGCGGCTCTTGCCGCTGTAACTTTTATTATTTTTTATCCTTCGCTAAAATGCGAATTCACCAACTGGGATGACGGAACCTATGTAACCGAAAACCCGATGATTTGGAAACTGGACGGCAAGGCATTGAAAGAAATTTTCACAACGCCCGTTTCGCTGAACTATCATCCGCTCACAATGCTTTCGCTGGCGATTGATTATAAATTCGACAAACTCAATCCCTATCATTATCATTTAAACAATGTGCTCATTCATATTCTGAATGTGATTTTGCTTTTCGTCTTCACGGAAAAATTTATCAGCGGATATAATTTCAGGCATACTTCTGGAAATGAATTAAGCCCATTCAATATTGCGTTAATTGTTTCTGCACTATGGGCAATTCATCCCATGCGTGTTGAAAGCGTTACGTGGGTGGCAGAAAGAAAAGATGTGCTCTATGTTTTCTTTTTCTTCCTCTCGTTGATTTTTTATTTACGCTGGCTCGACAGCAAAAAAATTTCTGCAGCGGTTTTCTGTTTTTTATTTTTTATTTGTTCCTGTCTTTCGAAGGGAATGGGCGTTGTGCTTCCTGTGGTTTTGGTTTTGATAGATTGGTTTTATGGAGAAACAAAAACCATAAAAGAGTTTTCGCGAAGCGTAATTACCAAAGCGCATTTTTTTGTTGCGGCAATCGTGTTCGGATTTGTTGCGTTTAAAATCCAAAGCCAGGGAGCGATTGCCGCCATGGAAACTTTCACCTTGTTTCAGCGGCTCACATTTGCCTGCTACGGATTTATCATGTACATATGGAAATTTTTTCTGCCGCTGAATCTTTCCGCGTTTTATCCGTATCCCTTTACAGACGCGCAGGGGAATATTCCGGCAATTTATTACGCTTCCCCTTTTATAGTTTTAGTAATTGCGGCTGCGATAATTTTTCTTCTCTGGAAGGAAAAAAATGCCGCGACTCCGCTCGGCATAGCAGCGAGAGTTCTTGCTTTCGGGTTTTCTTTTTACTTCATCGCAGTTGCGCTTGTGCTTCAGTTTATTTCGGTGGGTTCTGTAATTATGGCGGACAGATATTCTTATCTATCGTATGTTGGATTGCTTTTTATGGTTGGATATTTTTTCGAAGTTGTCAGAAATAAATTTTCGAAAAACATTTCAATGGCGGCTACTGCTTTTCTGATTGCAGCTGCTGCATGGTTTTCTTTTCTCGCGCACGAGCGCACAAAAGTTTGGACCAATGCAAAAACACTTTGGGCAGATGCAATGCACCAATTTCCATTCATTGAAATCGCCTACGAGAACCGCGGAATTTATTTCAAAGACCACAACCAACTTGACAGCATGCGGATTGATTATGAATTTGTGACGCAAAAACTTCACAGCAAGAATGAAAAAATCTGGAGCAACCTGGGAAATCTTTACGGGCTGCTCGGGCAGCAAAAAGGAAAAGAATTTTTTGACAAATCGCTCGATGCATATTCGCACGCCATTGAAATCAATCCGAAAAATTCAAGCACCTATCTTAATCGCGCAATCACGCTTTCCATGATGGGAAAATATGCCGAGGCGCTTCCCGATTATGATAAATCCATTCAGCTTGCCGACAACGTTGCGCTCACGTACAAGAACCGAGCATACACGCTCATGCAACTCGGGCAGTTTGAAAAATCAATTTCGGATTATGACAAGGCACTGGAATTATATTCTTACGACACGCTTTCTTATCTCAACCGCGGCATTTCAAAATTCAACGCGAAAAAATTTCCCGATGCGCTCGGTGATTTCAGAAAATATCTTTCCCTATCGCCAAACAATCCGCAGGCATATTACAATGCTTCGGTTGCGCACGAAAACTTAAATCAGTTTTCCGAAGCATTGCAAAGTGCGCAGATGGCGCAAAAACTCGGACAAAAAATTTCCCCGGTATATTTACAAGAACTGGAAAAGAAAGCAAAACAGAAATGAAAAAGATTTTTTTCTTTACTCTCTGCTTTTTATTTCCCGTTTTAATTTTTGCTCAACAGTTTAAAGTTGGTTTGCTCGGAGGAATTTCAACTTCACAAGTGGACGGAGATACTTACGCGGGCTATAACAAAGCGGGAATTTATGCCGGAGGATTTGTTTCAAAAAACATTTCCTCAGAAAGCAAATGGAGCGCAGTGTTTGAAATTACCTATATACAAAAAGGAAGCAGAAAACTTCCGCATCCGGATAAAGGAGATTTTACTTTATATAAACTCAATCTTAATTATGCAGAAGTTCCGGTGCTGCTGAAATATTCTTTCACTACACACGATTCGCTTGGAGAAGAAAAAATAAAATTTCAGTTTGAAGGCGGGATTGCTGTAGCAACGCTTGTGCAATCAAGAGAAGAAGACAATGTTGGATTGGTCATCGGAGGAATTCCTTTTGAGAAAAAAGATATTTCCTATTTGCTCGGATTGAATTATCCGCTCGGAGAAAATTTCAGCGCAGATGTTCGCTTTGAATATTCCATGCTTCCCGTGCGAAAAAGCGCCACCGGCCAATATTATCAGAACTGGACATATAGATTTCTAAAGCCGGGCTATTATAACAATCTTATTCTTTTTTCCCTGCGCTATCAGTTTTAATCTTAATAAATCGCCTTTCTTCCTGAAAACTTTATGTCGGGCATATGAGAATATGTTTATCTTTGCATCCCTTTCACAAGAAAGGATTAAAATCAAAGTTACATGAACATTTACGTTTCAAATCTCAATTTCAAACTTCAGGACGAAGACCTGAAGAACGTTTTCACCCCTTATGGTGAAGTATCTTCGGCAAAAGTTATCAGAGACAATCAGTCAGGACGTTCCCGCGGGTTCGGTTTTGTTGAAATGCCTAGCGATGACGATGCTCGCGCAGCCATTGAAAAACTCAACGGCACGGAAGTAGACGGCAGAACCATTGTTGTAAACGAAGCGCGCCCTCGCAAAGAAGGCGAAAACCGCGGTGGCGGTGGCGGCTTCAAAAGACGCGGTGGCTTCGACAACAGAAGAGAGCGCGATTTCAACAGGGACTAACCTTCCCTAAAAAGTTTCCCCTATTTTTTCAGGCGGAAGATTTTAACGATCGTATGAATACACGGTCGTGTAATTATTTTTTTTTATTGCCTGCCTAACTTTTTATTCTCGAGAAGCCACTCCGCAGTTTCGAGCATGGAGTAAGTATAAACTTTCATGCTGTCGGCAAGCGCGCGATGCTGCTTTAAAATATTTTCGGGGCTACCGCTCGTATAATCGTGCAGCGACTCCCCTCCGAATTTTCTGACGATGTAAAAATATTTTTCGTTGAGGCAGCCCACCAAATAATCTTTGCAGAAGAAAGCATACGGACGGCTCTCAGAAAATAAATTTATACCGAGCGTATTGTTGATGTAATTCAGTTTCAAAAAATTCATCAATGTTGGAAAAACATCTTCCTGTAATGCGAGCTTGTCAATCTGTTTTGGTTCTTTTATAAGCGAGGGGGAGAAAATAATAAATGGCGAATGATGATAAGGCAGCGGAATTTCATAAGGGCTTGGCAAATCGCAGCCATGGTCGGCAACAAAAATAAAAATTGTATTGTCAAACCATTTTTCTTTCGCGCAGTTCTTCATAAAATTTCCCAGCGCCCAATCCGCGTATTCATACACCTGTTCGAATGGAATTTTACTTTTCGGCTTGAAAAAAGTTTTTGCCGGAAGCGTTGGCGGCTCGTGCGTGCTGATGGTGAGCATTGCCGCGAAGAAAGGTTTTTCTGATTTTGAAAACGCATTAAGTTTGCCGAGCGCAAAATTATATTGGACTTCATCCGAAACGCCAAACATTCCTTCGCTTAAATCGGATGTATATTCTTTCGCGCTGAAAAAATTTTCAAACCCGTTATTGCGAAGGAAAAATCCCATATTGTCAAACTCTTCAAAGTGTGTGCAGAAAAAATTTGTAGAGTAGCCGTTCTCTTTTAAAATAGTTGCCATTCCGTAAAATTTCTGATTCGCAGTGTAAACATTTGAAAGCGGATGCATGCCGGGAACCGAAGGCAAGGAATGCAGCACGCCATATAAGCCGTTGCAGGTATGCATTCCGCAGGTAAAAAATTTTGAAAACGAAATTCCATTTTTGGAAATGCTGTCGAGATTTGGCGTGAAAGATTTTTTAGCAGAGGACAATCCGGTCATTTCCACACTCATGCTTTCCATAATTACAAGAACAATGTTCGGCTTACGCGAAGAATCGGAAAAAGAAATTTTTCTGGCAATCGGAGAATCAAAACCATCTTTCACATTCAAAAACCCCCGCACATTTTTAATTGCCTCCTGAGTTTCCACATAATCCAAATTTATTTTTGTCATGCTGTCGAAAAAAGAAAACAGCGGATTTAAGGGCAGCATATTTACAAACGGATAATTTGTAACAAACGCATCGCGCACGGCAATCGGGCGAACGCGCCACCCTCCGCGAATTCCAATGAGCAGAAGCACAGCAACAATAAGAGCAGAGAAAACTTTTTTTGTCGGGGAATATTTTTCTTCAAACAACCGTTTTAAAAATTTCTTCTGAAGAAAAATTAAAAACCAGATAGAAAAAATAATTCCCAGAAAAAAAAGCAGGATGTAAGGATGAAAAACCGAATTGCCGAAAACAAAACCGAGCATTGTGCCCGGAGTATCTGTCCACATCAGCAATGAATTATTCAGTCGCGCGCCCGTGAATGTGTAGCAGGGAATATCCGAGCAGCAGGCAAGAAAAGCGATTATGAAGACAATCGAAAAATAAATTGTAATTCCTCTTCTTAGCCAGAGAGAATTAAAATTAAAAAATAGTGCTATGAAAAAGGCAAGCGCGGGGATTGCAATTAAATAAGAAGCAACCATCAAATCATAACTTATCCCGAGCGAAAGCGCAGCGCTGTAAAAGGTTTCGGAAATTTCAGAAGAAACATTTTGTTTAAGCAGCGCATTGCGAAACCCCGAAAACAAAAGCATCAGCAAGGTAAATACAATGAGAAGGTAGAAAGTCCACGAAGGAATTCTTGATAAAAAAGTGCGCATAAAAAAATTTTTCTGCCAAAAATTCAAGCAGCCATTAATCAGTATCCTTCCAGTCGGCAATGGAGAAATTTTTGAATTTCCAACCGGAAGCATTGTACTCAATCCAATATGCTTTTCCGTTCACCACTCCGAATGGCCAAATGTCCACATCGGTGAGGCGGGGCGAAGCTGATTTTACAATTGGAGCACTTGCTTTTGCCTGCGGAATCGCATTCAGCGAAAGCACAAACAAACTTGCGCAAAGCAAAATCATGGAGAGAGAAATTGCCGACACAAGAATTTTTTTTGAAAGCGCATCTAAATTTTTCATCTTAAAATGTTTTTAATTAATGTTAAACAAGTATACAAAATAAAAAACTCCGAAGTTCATCCGGGGCTTTTGTTTTTTCCGACATTTGCTTCATGCCCGGGCAAAAAATATTTCGACCCAACCGCTCAAAGAAAAATATTCGTATCATATATTTTGCCTGCGGATTTTTTATTTTGCTTGGATTGTTCATTGGCTCTCCTCAAAAAATGGCGGGATATTATATGGCAATTTTTGCTTTCGTGCTTTTTTTCGTAGCATATTTTCTAACAACGCCCCCAAATGTTTTTTATGCAATAGGAGCGGAAGGAATTACTCTTCGCGCATGGACAAAGACGCTGCTGATTCCGTTTAAAGAAATAGAATCGATTTATGAATTAAAAGAAAACCAGGCGGAAGAATTAATGCTTAAGCGCAAGCGAAGCGAAGAACAGGAAGAAGCAACTATTTTTCATTCGGAACAAAATCCCTTGGCAAAAACAGGAGCAGCATTCAGCGCGCAGGCAAAAGCATTTTCACCTTATAAATTTCTCAGCGCGCCCATTGTCTTCCGGAGTTCGGGAAACAGAAACCATATGTCGGGCGTAAATCTTCCCTGCGATTGCGTGTTCATTCTTCTGAAAAACGGCAACGGACATTTAATTTCCCCGCTCGATACAGAGGGGTTTGTGAACGAAGCGAAAAAATATATTTTATAATTTTGATTCCCGATGAAATTTTTTTTTCTTTCTTGTTTGATTTTTATTTCCATTGCCGTGCTGAGCGCAGCAGAAGCTTTTTCCCAATCGCACCAAATCAATCAATGGGTGGTGGTTGGCGCGCGCGGAAGTTTTAATTCCACCTGGCTGCTGAATCAAAACGAACTTCACGATAAAGGAATAAAATATCAGGCATCGTGGGGATGGTCGGGAGGAATTATGGTGGGCGCACATTACTCGCAGTGGGGAGCAGTATATATTGAAGGGCTTTATTCTGCGCTCAGCCAAAAACTTTCGAGCAACATTGACAGCGTGAAATGGAACAGCCGAACTGATTTGGCTTACTATGAATTTCCTGTTCTGCTTCACTTTATCCCGAAAGATTTTAAATACATTGAAGCGGGCGTAAAAATTTCTGCACTTGCAAACGCAAAAAGTTCTTATTCGTCTGACGCATTTAATTTTTCCGGCAGTTCGAGAGATAATTTTGAGAAAACAAATTTCGCGCTCGTGCTTGGCTGGGGCGGCTCGCTTTGGGGAGATGGCGGTGGCTTGCTTGATTTGGGAATTCGTTTGACATACGGACTCTCAGATATTACCAGCAATGCCGGAGGAAGAGGAAAAGATTATTATCCGCTTGCCGATGGAATTTCTGCGAAACCAAAATCATATTTGCCTACCAACACCGCCACCATTGGTTTTCATCTCACCTATGATTTTGATATGGGCTGGTGGTTTCACGATACCTGCAAGAGGAAATACAAGTTCTTTATGTTCGAGCATTAAAAAGCCCTGAATTTTTTTCAGGGATTTTTTTATTCGGCAGCTACCTTTTTCTTTCGAAGGATTATTGCGGAAAGCAATGAAACAAGAAGTCCTACCGGAAGCGGCTCGGCAAACGTCATTGCCATATTGAAAAAAATATTTTCCTTATAAAGTTTCATCATTTGAATCTGCGAATCAATATTGGCTTGCGGTGCGCCCGAGGCTTTCATTTGCTCAACCATTTTTGCGCTGTAGGTGTCGGCAAAGTTGGGAAGAAAAAAATGATTGATGACTTCCCAGGAAACCACATAGCCGATGCAGCCAATCAGCATAATCAATAATGCAACGGAGAGAGCGCGTCCGAAAGAAATAAATCCTTCGCCCGTGTTTTGCCGGTAAGAGCGCACGCCAAAATAAATGGTAAGGAAGGAAAGCAGCATGGTGCTGTAGCCGAAAATCATTCCCTGTATGCCGCCCATACATCCTTCGAATGGAATCATGGCAGAAATAAACACAGCGAAAACGCCTGCTGAGATTGCTCCGAATTTTAAAATTGTTTTTCTCATGTAAAATAATTTTTAGTTAAAGGTTGTTGTTAAAAATTCGGTGCAAACATACGCTGCCGCACAGGTTCTTGTCGTCATACTTTCGGGTGATTTTAGCAAAATCATACTAAAGTTTACTTAACAATCCCAAATCTCTTCCGATTTTTACAGCTTCCATTCTTCTCTTTGCATTTAATTTATCGAACAACCGGGAAGAATGTGTCTTCACCGTATTCTCGCCAATGAAAAGCGTTTCACCTATTTCTTTATTACTTAACCCTTGTGCAATTAACTCCAGGATTTCATGTTCGCGTTCGGTTATTCCAAGGTCTTCTAACTTTTTTCTGTTGAGAATAAATGGTTCGCCCGAATTTATTCTCACTTCTTTTACAACCACCACCTCTTTTTTCTTCGTAAGTTTTAATCCAAAATAAATTCCAAGTGCGGTAAAAGCGGCCGCGATAATCCCTCCGTAAATTTCCCAACGGTGCTCAATAATAATAAACCGGTATTTCGAAAACTCAAGTAAGGCAATCAACAAGCCGCCAATTAAGCCATAAAGGAGAATTTCTTTTTTCATTTAATCCATCGACTGATTCAAAAATTTATCAAACGGCTGCATCGCTTTGAAAACTTTTGCAGCGTGAGAAAGAAAATCTTTTGAAGTGACTTGCGATTCTTTCATGTTGTGAACGGCAAGAAAACTTTTATGTTTCAGCAATTCAATTTCAGGATGCGTTTTATCGTATCCGCGTGGAACGCTTGATAATTTTTCTCCGGTGATTTTTCCGAAATACTTTTTGAAATCTTTATGATTGATGATTTTCTTCAGTTCTTTTGCGTTATAATGAATTTCTTTCCGGATGGCGTTTATCCATTCAGAAGGAGGCATGTGCGCACCGCCTGCAAGAAAACATTCCCCCGGAGAAAGGTGCATGTAATATCCCGCGCGATTCATTTCCATTTTCTTTCCGCCTGCAATAATGTGCGCACCAAAATGATTCTTATAGGGAGATTTATCTTTTGAGAAACGCACATCGCGGTAAATGCGGAACGCGCAATCCTTCGGTTCGAGATTCGCAACGCCTTTTTCGAATTTTGCTACTTCACGGATAAGTTTACCGACAAATTCTTTGAACTCGTTATTTGCTTCTTCATAGCGCGCTTTGTTTTTATTGAACCAGTCGCGGCTGTTATTTTTCTTCAGGTCTTTCAGGAAAGACATTGTTTTGTTTGAGAGCATGAAATTTAATTTCTAAGAAGGCGAATATACCCCTTTCTGTAAAAAACTGTTCTTTTGAGAGCCAAAGAAATCTAAGTTAACGGGAAATAAAAATTGTTTTTCAGAAATTATACCTTACCTTTGATTTGCTCGTAAAGGTTCAATGTGATATTAATTTTAAAATAATATTCTGATGAAAAAATTTCTACTCTTTTCCTTAGCAACTATCCTTTGCGGCACGTCAAAAAATGCAACTGCGCAGCAATGCCTTACTTCGGGATTTTGTTCCAACGTTCCGAATGAGCATAAATATCCGAGCGCAACTTTTTCAACCACCTCTTCTACCTGGTCAACGGTAAGCGCATACATGAATGGCGATAACTACACGCTGTTTAATGTTACTTCCGGAAATATTTATGAATGGACTTACTGCGAAGCGTATGGCGGAGTTTCTACCGGATGGGATGCGCAGCTGACTTTATCAGACACGGCACAACAAAATTTTTATTGCTTCAGCGATAATGGTTGTGGCGCCAGCGGCAACGCGCCTTACATAAGTTGGACTGCAACATTTACCGGAATAGTAAAACTTTTAACTACGCAGGCAAATTGTCTGAACAACACCGGCTCGCCTTATAATACGCTGGTATGGCGAATGGCAAACGGAAGTCCAAGCACGCAAATACTTGGCGTGGATGTTTACAGTGGCGATGGAAACATTACCTGGTCGCAGGTAAAAACAGCGCCTAAAGTATTTGCATGGGCGAAAGCAACGGAAGGAGCAACATATACTGACGGAAATTTTACAACCAACATTACGAATGGCGTTGCTGCAGGAATTGCAATGGGCGCTTATCATTTTGCGCGGCCGGAAAATAACACTGCCGCTACCGAAGCAACTCATTTTTTAAATGTGGCGGGTTCCTATATAAAAACCTGCGAACTTCCTCCTTCACTGGATGTGGAAGACCCGCCAAGCGGACCCTCACTGCAATCTTATTTCACCAGCGCGCAATTAACACAATGGGTTTCGGATTGGTGCACAGCGGTGAAAAATCAAACAGGCATCACTCCCGTAATTTACATTGGTGGCTCCAACGCATCCTATCTTCAATCTTCCGTAAAAACATATCCTCTCTGGATGGCAGACCCGGACAATAATTCCAACACTCCTCCTGCCACTCTTGGCGGATGGAGCACCTGGGATTTCAAGCAATACTCATGGACGGGAACCGTTGCGGGAATCGGAAGCCAGTGCGATTTGAATGTTTATAATGGAAACACCATGGCAGCGTTTAATAGTTTTATTGGCTGCGTTACCGGCACTGCGGAAAATAGTTCCTCAACTGATTTTATTATTTATCCGAATCCGGTCAATGATAATATTACCATTGAAAATCTTTCTCCGAATAATAATGTTGGCGAAATGTTTTCCATTTACACCGTACAAGGGCAATTGCTTTTGCAGCAACGCTTACAGCAGCAACAAACAGAAATTAATGTTGCGGACTATGCTCCGGGAATTTATGTTGTTAAATTAAAAACAGAAAATGGAATTGAAATAAAAAAGTTTGTAAAGGAATAGAATGACCGTAGAACCCAAAACAAAAAAGACAAATGTAAAACCGAAAGATTTCATCAGCACGGTGAAAGATGAACAAAAGCGCAAGGATAGTTTAGAAGTGCTTAAGATGATGGAGGCGATTACAGGAGAGAAAGGCGCCATGTGGGGAACGAGCATTGTGGGTTTCGGAACTACTAAAATAAAATATGCCAGCGGTGAAGAACTCGACTGGCCCACCACCGGTTTTTCTCCCCGCGCGCAGGCGCTTACGCTGTATGTTGTGAAGCGTTCATCCAAAGAACAGGCAGCGCTTCTGAAAAAACTCGGCAAACATAAAACAGGAGGTGGCTGCCTTCACATTAAAAAACTTTCGGATGTGGATGCAGATGTGTTGAAGAAAGTGATTGAGGAGAAGTGTAAAAAGTAAAACCTCTCCTCTCCTGCCCTGTTTTTATTTTATTTCCCGCGCTCATAAAATACCATTAACACATTTTAACACTGCTTCAATTTTATTCTCAAAACAAATTCTCTCCCCGTAAATTTTCTTTTTTCTTCTTCTGAAATTTTTTGAAGCGCAGTTGCTTTTTCTGTTTTGGCACATAAATTGTTTTCTGTTACTCTTTTTATAAACCCAAAAATGACATGATGAAATTCTACTCGATGCTGTAAAAATAAAACACAAACCAAAAAAGTCCTGTGAGTAAAGTAGCAGGCATCGAGTAACATGTCAAACAAAATCATCACCATCATCAGGCACATCATCGCTGTGCTCAAGTTCCCGAAGAAGATCAATGACTTCATCGAGTATGCAAAAACAATTTACAAAGCGATGAACGGAAATGCAAACTTTCCGGCTTCAGCAGCGAAACTCGCCACGCTGAATACGGACATCCTCGCGCTGGATGCTTCTGAAACTGCGCTCCACACCAAGCCGCCAACTTCCACCACCGCTGCAAGAAACGCGCTCATTGAAAAAGTAAAAAATGATTTGCGCGCGCTTCGCAGCGATGTGCAAACTGCAGCCGACAACAACACATTGCAGGCGGAGGTAATTGTAAAAAGCGCAGCAATGAGCGTGAAAGCAATCGCTATTCACCAGAAACAAAAAAATGCCGCCAAAGACGGAAAAGTATCAGGAACTATTATTCTCACTGCTGAAGGCGGAGGCATGCACGAATGGCAAATGAGTAAAGACCAGACCAACATTATAACCCTGCGCGCCACCAGCAAAGCAAAAACCATAGTTCCCAATTTAACCATTGGCGACATTTGGTATGTGCGCAACCGACCCGTTCTCACAAACGCACAGGAAGGCGACTGGAGTCAGTGGATTAAAGTGGTGGTAAGATAATTCCGATTCAGGAATAAGCTGCCTGCCTGTCAGGCAGAAAATGAAGATTAAGGATTCCGGAAATTAATTTCCCGAATCCTTTTTCTTTTTTATTCGCACTAAGCAAGCGCCTGTCCGTTCAATCCACTCGGCAGCGCGTTCTATCCATCCCGCCTTTGGAACGTTGCACTCATGGGCGCGGTGGAATCACTCCGCTGTGCGGATGAATGAAACAAGAACCGATTCTAAAGAACTACTCGCAGAGTGAATAAACCGCGCGGCAGGTTCTTTGGAACGCAAGGCAGAGTGAATAGAAACAACCGAAGAGTGGAACCACTCTTCCGAAGTTTGAACTTGCCGAGAGGAATTTGAAGAAAATGCAGTGGTTTTGAGAGAAAAATGTGAACGGGAATTTTTTATTTAAATCTTGAAAGGTCTAAGTTCTACGCCAACGCGTTCAAAGCAATCAAGCAATTCCGGGTAAGTGCCTTTTCCTCCGAGGAAATCCCAAAATTCATCTCCTACTTTAAGTTCATTATCTAAATCTAACATTCCGCGCATGGTCCAGCGGGAATACGGTTTTGGCTCATACGGATTATATGGAATCGCAATGAGCGTATTGATTTTTGCTTTCGGATTTTCTGCAAGCACAACTGCAACCCATTCCAATAATGTTCTTTTAAATTCTTTGAAGCCGCCTGCATTCGGCTTTGCAGTTTTAATATCGAAAAGAAATAATTCTTTTGATTTGCTTTCTACCCATACATCAACCACAGTAGGTTTTACTTTTTTCATCTTTCCTTTCTGACAAACCTTTCTGATGGCTTCAATCTCTTTATGTTTATTCGGAGAAACATCTGCTGTAGATAAGCCATCCATTATTTCCTGAATCACTTTATGTGCGCTTTCGCTTATTTGGTTTCCAACTTTGTTATGGATTTGCACCGCCAAGAAATTCTTTTTTGCTATTTCTACCGCAACGGGTTCAAATACGCTTGTTCCAAAATTAGTATTGAGGGAATGAATAAATGAAAATAATGCCAGTCTATCTGTACCAAGCAAACGCGTGTGAAAAGGCATTGCGGCTGGCTCAGGATTGTAGTTCTTGAATTTATTGCGCAAGCAATTTTTCAGAACTTCTTCGATGGATTGGATTTCAGGTTTAGAGAGGGACATTATCAGAAATTATTGTTTTATAGTCATCAGTAAAAACCGAAGAGAAATTTTCAAATACAGGAGTTGCTCGTGTTCTTTTAAGTTTTTCTACAGGTTTGTAAAGTATTTTTTCTTTCTCTTTATCCGATAAATCTAATAATCCAGAATAATTTTCTTTTATTTTGGTAGTAACATAAACTAATACTTTATCAAAAGATGTTTTATTTTTCAGAACTAAATAGATATTTGAATATACTTTATTAATTAATTGATTTTGCTTTATAATCTCTTCTTCTTCTATGTCCTCAGTGCCTTCTCTAAAATATTCTTCAAAGGACTTTATATCAATTTCTTTATTTGATAATTTATAAATAAGATATATTAAATGATATTTAAGCCGACTAAATTCAGGATATTTTTCATCGACCTCATCTTCTACAAGTTTTAATAATGAAGTCATAATGAGATATAGTTTTGCAAATCGCTCATCAAAGATTTTATCTACATATTTTAATGTTGTTTGATCAAAATATCCTGATACTTTATTAGGTATTAACATTAGAGTAGACAATGTTGCTCTCAAGATGTCATCAATTTGAACAATATAATCTATTTCTAAATTGGCATTTTCATCAGCTGATTTTTGCCTTTTATAATGAAATGATTTCCCAAGGAATTTAACTTTTTCAAACTCTTCTTGCAATTCTATTTGTGTATTTGTTATCGATATTAAATCTTTAGTTTCAAGGCCATTTTGTGTATTAGTTCTAATAGTAATGTTTTCATATTCTTTATCCTGTGCTACTATTATTTTAACAGGAATTTTTACATCTTTCTCATTAAAGTCTTCTGATTTGGAAACATTATAAATACTATTTGCTGTTTGGCAACCGTTGACAATATTTACTGGGCAAATAATAAAGTTTTTTGAATTGTCATTAATTTCTTTTGTCGTAATAGTTATTCCATTGTTATAAAAGTGAAACCTTTTTGAATCTTTCATTAATGTTTCTTCTATTTTTTCATTAACCTTATTTCTGCCTAAATAAAGTCTAATATTATTTTTAAAAACATCTGGATATAATGTTCTTTTCCCATTTACAACAGGTGCAATTGAATCTAATAATTCTTTTGCAGTAATATATCCTATTAAATATTTTTTTTCTTCCGCTTCAATAACCTCTTCTTTGTTTACTAATAAGGAATAATCGTTAGAATTAATTTTTTCAAATATTTCATTTAGAAATCCAGAGCCTCTGAAAAGAATTTCAATATTTTTTAAAGGAAAATAATTTGCTAACTCATTTTTTTTATTTTCAATATCTGTTTTCCAATTGTCTTCTAACTTGACAATATTATCATTGTCTTTATTGGTATAAAAAGATATTTCGATTTTATGTTCTATCTTTCCTAGTACAGAATCGTCATCATCGGTAATTTTATCTATAAACTCTTGTAGATTGATTAGTATGGGTTGGCTTTTACTAAACTCTTGTCCTTTCCATATTTTTAATGGAACATCTATTAAATTCAAAAAATCTGGCCAATTTGCATTTTCAGATTTTTTAGTTTGTATAAAATGAAATGTTATTGATTTGCCATGTTTTTTTAAATAATCTATTACTTCTTCAATATTGTCATACAGGAAAAATATTTGTTCAAAATTATTTACAGATACATAAAATGCGTCACCTCCCTGAGAAGTACCTAGTGAAATGTCCTTGCCGATCTTTGTGTTGGAATTATAAAATTGACTAGAGGACTGCCATATATGCATTGAATTAACAAACCATTCAAATTTGACAGAATCAGATTTTCTTCTATCCTTTTTGTCAAAATTATCATTTATAAATTTTGATAAATTCTTTTCTATTATCGGTTTTTTAGCTTTTGCCATAACTCTTTTTTTTCAAATGAAAAATTATTTCTGAATAAGCCCCTTTATCTTTTTCTGTGCGATTTAATACTGGGCGTTTGAATTGATTAATGATTTTCATTCCGGCATTTTCTGCAATGGCAGGATACATATTGTATTTATCATTGGCTACAAGGAAGACATTGTAATCCTCCACAAAATATTTTTTGCAGTTATTCAATACCTCTGCAATTCCTTTTGCGTAAGATTCTTTTGCTTCGCGCCCCTGCCCTTTAGAGAGCGGACCAATTTCAAGATTATCTTTTCTTGCAAAGCCGAATAAATCATACGCGTAAGCGTGCTGTTCATGGTAATCAATCACACCAACATAAGGCGGAGAAGAAAAGATGCCTTTTATTTTTTTCTTTTTTATAAGACGAGAAAAATAAGGGTCTTGTTCTTTTAATTCTTTAAAGATGTCAATGCTCCGTGAATCTCCTGTTAAACATCGCTGGCAATTATTTTTTCTTTTCTCTTTATATTCTTTGAAGCGAGTAACTGTATCCTTGCTGTATGAATCCCACCATTTGAAAATCGAAAAAAGTGGTTTGCAAACTTTTCCGTGCTTGGAACAATAGTAAGTTCCGTTAACCGGCTCAAGCAAAGTAGCCAAATCTGCATGTGTAGTTGCTCTGCATGAGCGGATTGTTCTGCTAAGAATAACACTTATTACATTCCGGACATCTTTATCCTTTATTTTGCGCACCTTCTTGTAAACGAAATCAATTTCTTGCCGAACATTTTCAAAATACCATTTATCTAAAAATGTTTTGGATTGCTTTTGCTTTAATTTAATCCTGTATTTCTTAACGAGTTTTTCAAATACCGGAAAAAACATTTTTTCTTTTTCTGTTCCGTATTTGTTTTCATCGATTTTACCGCGCTGGAGGTTGTATTTGTATTCGGGAACAGGGAAATATTTATTGTTGAACTTATTTAATTCTTCCAACAAGGCATTTTCAAATTCGTCAATCTTTGATTTTGCTATGAACTTTTTTAATTCTTCTGAAATCTTATCAATTTCTTTTTGAATCAGAACAAAATCATATCTGCCTACTTTGACATTACTTATCATGGCATTGAAAGCAGAAACATCTATTCCGATGGCGTGCATTCCTAATTCACTCGCCTGAACTAATGTTGTCCCGCTTCCGCAAAAAGGGTCAAGAACAATATCTTCTTCTTTGAAATAAACTTCTTTCTTGAATTTATCCTTTTTGCTGTCTAAAAAATATTCTACCAACTGAGGAATAAATTTTCCTTTGTATGGATGAAGGCGGTGAACGTGCTTGGTGGTTTCTGATTCTTTGTATTGATCAAATGAAAGTGTCCAATTTAAATCATTGCCTAATTTTTCTTTCCAATTTAATTCTCTACTTCCATTTAATGATTCATAATATTTAAGTAATTCATTTTTTTCAACGAGTATAGAGCCATTGTCTCCAACTTTTTTTACCCTACCGTATTGAATGAGGTAGGAAATGTTTGAAGTAGTAACTTCTTTCTTCAAATAATTGCTTGCCCATTCGCTCGCTTGTTTTATTGAAAGAAAAATTTCTTGTCTGTTTGCGCTTAATTCTTTTGGAGGGTGCAAAAAATATTTTTCATCAGGTTCTTTTACAACAGATGGCTTGCTCTTGTTGTAATATTTTTTTCTATTCTTTTCCTTTAACATAAAGAGCAAAGATAAGATTTCATTTTCTTCTGCTTCTTTTATTTATCTTCGCTCCCCTTTTAAGAAATGAATTTATCCTACGACATAGTAGTTGTTGGTGCAGGCCACGCAGGTTGTGAAGCTGCGGCTTCCGCGGCTAATATGGGCTCTAAGGTTTTGCTCATCACAATGGACATGACCAAAATTGCCCAGATGAGCTGCAATCCCGCTATGGGAGGAATTGCCAAAGGGCAAATCGTTCGCGAGATAGATGCGCTTGGCGGTTATTCAGGAATTGTTTCTGACCGCTCTGCTATACAATTCCGCATGCTGAACAGAAGCAAGGGTCCCGCGATGTGGAGCCCGCGTTCGCAAAATGACCGCGCGCTGTTCACCACCGAGTGGAGAAAAATGCTGGAGCAATCTCCCAATGTGGATTTCTGGCAGGACATGGTGAAAGAAATAATTGTTTCGCCCCCACCCCAACCCCTCCCCCAAGGGGGAGGGACAAAGGGAGGGGGCGTTGTTACGGGCGTCATCACCGGAATGGGAATGAAAATTTCTGCGAAGGCAGTTATACTTACGAACGGAACTTTTCTAAACGGCATTATTCACATAGGAGAAAAACAATTCGGTGGCGGGCGTGTGGGAGAAAAATCTTCTACCGGAATCACCGAGCAGTTGGTTTCTCTCGGCTTTCAGTCCGGCAGAATGAAAACCGGAACTCCTCCGCGCGTGGATGGAAGAAGTTTGGATTATTCGAAGATGGAAGTGCAGAGCGGAGATGAGAATCCGAATAAATTTTCTTTCCTCCCGACTGTAGAAGGAGAAGAAACTATTTACGGGCGCAGAGAGCAAATGCCTTGTCACATCACCTACACAAACTCCGAAGTGCATGATATATTAAAGACGGGTTTCGACAAATCTCCTATGTATTCTGGAAGGATTCAGGGAATCGGCCCGCGCTATTGCCCGAGCATTGAGGATAAAGTAACACGCTTTGCAGAAAGAGAACGACATCAAATTTTTGTGGAACCCGAAGGATGGGACACGGTGGAGATTTATGTGAACGGGTTTTCCACTTCGCTTCCCGAAGATGTGCAGATGAAAGCGCTGAAAAAAATTCCGGGCTTTGAGAATGTGAAAATGTTCCGTCCCGGCTATGCCATTGAGTACGATTACTTCCCTCCTACTCAATTACATTTAACACTCGAGACAAAACAAATTCAGAATTTATATTTCGCAGGACAGATAAACGGAACCACCGGCTATGAAGAAGCCGCTTGCCAGGGATTGATGGCGGGAATAAACGCGCACCTGAAAATAAAAGAACGCGAACCGTTTGTTCTCACGCGCTCCGAAGCATACATCGGAGTTCTCATAGATGATTTAGTCACGAAAGGAACGGATGAACCCTACCGCATGTTCACTTCCCGCGCGGAGTACAGAGTTTTGCTGAGACAGGATAACGCGGATGTTCGCCTCACGCCAAAATCTTTTGAGTTAGGATTAGCAAGCAAAGAGCGTTACGAACGCGTGAAAGAAAAAAACTTACAAGCGGAACAGATTATGAAGTTCTTCCGCGAAGAAAGTATTTCACCTGAAGAAATAAATCCTTTCCTCGAAAGTATCGGTTCCTCTCCCCTGTCGCAGAAAGTAAAAATGTTTGGTGTGCTATTGCGCCCCGGAGTTTCTGTGAATGATTTTATCCGCTGTAGTTCAGCGGTAAAAACATTTGCAGAAAATTTTTATCCGGAATGTTTGGAGCAGGCGGAAATATTAATGAAGTACGAAGGATATATTTCCAAAGAATACGAAATGGCGGAAAAACTTCAGCGCCTCGAAGAAATAAAACTCCACGATGATTTTGATTACCACCGCCTCACTTCCCTTTCCACCGAAGCACGGGAAAAACTTTCGCGTGTGCGCCCCAACACCATCGGGCAGGCGTCACGCATTTCGGGTGTTAGCCCTTCGGATGTTTCTATTCTGCTGGTTTATTTGGGGAGGTAATACATATTCCTTCTCCCCTACTCATTTCCAAAAATCCCTAAGCGGACTTTTTATGTAAAAAAGTTTGAGTTTGGTTGGGGTATGTTTTCTGCTTTCTGAAATCAATGTTTGCCTTTAAAATTATTCAGAAAATAAAATACTACAGTATATTATAAACAATCATTGTGAATCACATCACAGTTTATGTTATTAATATTAACAATAGTTGTTTTGAATGATATTGTTTGTATGTTTGCGCGCCATGTCCCCCTTTGAGGGGCGCACACGAAGTGGCGGAGGATGTTATGCCAGTACTGATAGGACCCATAATTAAAAAAGTAATGGAAGAGAAAAAAGTTTCTTCCACTGAACTTGCTTCGCGCTTGGGCGTTCACCCGGGAAGCATAAGCAGGATCTTTAATTACCGTCACATGCATTCTTCCCTGCTGCAGAAGTTATCCCAGGCATTAGGACATGATTTCTTTAAGTATTTTACACAAGATATACGCGTGGAGCGTCCTGAATCAGAAAAGCAATTGGATGAAATACGCAGGGAACTGGAGCAATTGCGCAAAGAGAATGGTTACTTAAAACAGATAAACGAACTATTAACAAACAAACAAAGCGGAACCAAAGCGCCAGAGGATACTTCTCATGAGGGATAAACCATAATAGTTCCACGTGAAACAAAAAAGAATATGGAGGAATTAAATAATTGCCCAATCTGTTCAGGAAATAAGTTCAAGCCCTTTCTTTCCTGCAAGGACTACACTGTTTCACGTGAAACGTTTCATATCGTTCAATGCGAGGCGTGCGGATTTCGCTTTACAAATCCCCGTCCTGATGAAAAGGAAATAGGGAAGTATTACGAGTCGGAAGAATATATTTCTCATTCTGGAACGAGCAGGGGAGTAATGAATAAAATTTACGGGATGGTTCGCAATTATACAATAAGAGAGAAAGTAAAGCTGATTAATAAACAACTCCGAACTCCGAACTTCCAACTCCGAACTGTGCTTGATATAGGCTGTGGCACAGGGGACTTTCTGAATGCCTGCAAACAAAATGGATGGAACGTAATAGGCATTGAGCCCTCAGGTGTTGCCAGGAAGCACGCAAAGGAAAATTTCGGAATAGAGCCGCTGGCTCCGGAAAAACTATTTGAGATAAGTGAAAAGAAGTTTAACGTAATTACTTTATGGCATGTCCTGGAGCATGTGCACCAACTCCACAAAACAATTGAGCAGATAAATAAAATACTCATTGATAGCGGCACATTGATTATTGCGGTTCCGAATTGCAATTCTTTTGATGCAAAGAAATATGGCGAGCATTGGGCCGGGTATGATGTGCCCAGGCATATTTATCATTTCACAAAAAAAGATATTGAAAAGCTATTTTTACGATTTGGCTTTGGGTTAAAAGAAGTGCTTCCGATGAAATTTGATTCGTACTATGTTTCATTGCTGAGCGAGAAATATAAAACAGGAAGTTCAAATCTTGTTGCGGGGTTTTTCAGCGGCCTGAAATCTAATTTAAATGCAGGAGGAGAGAATGGATATTCAAGCCAAATCTATATCCTAAGAAATAAATAAACTATTTGAATTCAATTATTTAATGACACTATTGCAAAACATAATCCCGAGTAATTATCATTTCCAGCCGAGTTGGGTGATGGTAATTATTGTTTTGTCGGTGATGATAATCGGTTATTTGTTTTCTGCATTTAATTCAAGATTTGTTGCAGTAGTAAAAGCATTTTTCACTGCGCGTTTTGCGGAACAACTTTCCCGAGAGGAACATTCTCTTTCACATCCTTCATCAGTTTTTTTATCGCTAAACTTTTTAATGACGAGTTCTCTTTTTATTCTTCTCGCAATTTATTCGTTCGATAATTCTTTTATTCCATTTTCTTTTCCATACTACCTCCTCGTTTTCGGCATCGTGCTTGCAATTTATTTTATCAAAATCATCACGCTGAAAATTTTGGGTTTCATCTTCGACAAAACGCATGTGGTGAACGAATATATTTTCATCACATATCTCGTAAACCAGGTTGTGGGAATTGCATTTATTCCGGTAATAATTTTTGTGGCGTACGGACAACCTTCATTTGTAAATGTATTTGTTTACATAGGTATTTCGCTCTTCGCATTGGAATTTTTAATCAGAGTAGGGAAGGGGGCATTCGCGGTTTTGTCGAGCGGGGAAGTGACGCTGTTTTATTTATTATTATATCTTTGCACCCTTGAAATTTTGCCCTTGCTTTTAGGGTGGAAGTTGATTTAACGGCTGACGTAGTTCAAACGAATAACATCGAAATGAAAATTAAATCCCTCCTTGTTACTCAGCCCAAACCCGAAACCGAAAAATCTCCCTACCTCGAACTTGCCAAGCGCTATAATCTGAAGATTGATTTCGTTCCCTTCTTTCACATGGAAGGAGTTTCGGCAAAGCAATTCAGGCAAGAGCGAATCAATCTTGCAGAATTTACCGCGGTGATTTTTACCAGCCGTCACAGCATTGACCATTATTTCCGCCTCTGTCAGGAAATGCGCTTTGAAGTTCCCGAAGACATGAAATATTTCTGCACTTCGGAAGCGGTGGCATTTTATATTCAGAAGCACACGCAGTTCCGCAAGCGAAAAGTTTTTTATGGACAGCACAGCATTCAGGATTTGTCGCCCATCCTCCGCAAACACAGAGATGAAAAATATCTTTTGCCTCATTCCAACACGCATAACAAGGAAATTGATGAACTCCTCGAAAAGGAAAAAATAAATTATACGAAAGCGCTTTTCTACCGCTCTGTTCCATCGGATTTATCTCACATAAAAAAACTGGAATACGATGCGCTTGTGTTCTTCAGTCCTGCCGATGTGAAATCGCTTCGCAAGAACTTCCCGAAATTCCGCCAACGCGAAACTAAAATAGCCGCTTTCGGTACGGCTACCGCAAAAGCAGTAGAAGGCGCAGGATTTCATCTCGATATTCAAGCCCCTACGCCACAGGCGCCATCTATGACGGGAGCATTGGAGAATTATATAACCGGCAAAAACGGAAAGAAATAATCATTTCGCGCTGTAACTAATTCTCCGTAAATTCGTCCTACTCACAAAGGCAGAATCTCTACATGACCGTTAATGAATTTAACCAGTGCGTTGACCTGCATGCAGACAACCTTTACCGTTTTATTCTGAAGAACGTAAAGGACAAGGACAAAGCGAAAGATGTGGTGCAGGATACGTACGAAAAACTCTGGCTGAAAGTATCGGATGTGCCGTCAACCAACGCCAAGTCATACATGTTCACTACGGCATACCGCACGATGATAGATATGTTTCGCAGAGACAAGAAGCAAGCCAACATGGACGAAGCAGACATGCAAGAAATGAAATATCATACCAAGCAATACACGGATTTGAAAAAGGTGTTGAATGACGCGGTGGAACTTCTTCCGCCCATTCAGAAAATGGTGGTGATGCTGAGAGATTACGAAGGATATTCTTACGAAGAGATTGGAGAAATAGCAGGGCTTACCGAATCGCAGGTGAAGGTTTATATTTTCAGAGCGAGGGCATTTTTGAAAAATCATATCGGTAAAATAGAAAACGTACTGTGATTATCGACAGACATAATTGTGAAGCATTCTTCCTCGATTACCACGAAGGAAATTTATCGCCTGTGCAGGCAGGGGAAGTGCTTTTGTTCCTCGAAGAGAACCCGGATTTGAAAAATCTGTTTGAAGAATACGAAAACATTTCTCTTGAGCAGGAAAAGATTTTCTTCCCCGGAAAAGATATGATGAAAAAAAAATACTCGGCTGAGGGAATAGAGTCTTTGCTTTCTTCAGAAATCAATTCCGATAACTGTGAGCAATTTTTCATTGCGTATGTGGAAGGACAACTATCCAGCGAAAGAATTTCAAAATTAAATTCATTCCTTGCAAACAACCCAGGCCAGAAAAAAGAATTTGAATTATTCAAACTGTCAAAACTATCTGGAGATAAAGTTTCTTTTGAGGGGAAAGAATCGCTGAAGAAATCTCTTATCACAAAAGAGAATTGTGAAGAATATTTTATCCGTTCCGCAGAAAAAGATTTGAATAGAGTAGAGGAGGAGCAGTTGAAATCATTCCTGCAGAAAAACCCTGAATACAAAAAAGAGTTTGAACTCTTTTCGAAAACAATTCTTCCTGCAGAAATAATTTCTTTCGAGAATAAATTTTCTTTGAAGAAAAAAGAAAGGAAACCAGTTTTTGTTTCCATTTTCTCGCAACGACAAACTTACTATGCTGCCGCAGCAGCAATATTATTGCTCATCGGATTATTTTTCATCCTCAAAAATAACGGAACAGAAAAGCAGCTATTTGCGGATAAAAATAAACCGGTAAAAAAAACGGAGAATGTTATGCTTCCTGAAAAAGAATCAAATACCAACAAAGAAAATTCAGTTCAGAAAAATAAAATACGGAACGATAAACAACCGAACATTCAAACAACTGAACATTCGAATGTGAAATCCCCAAAACCAGCAATCATTGAAGAGAAGAAACAACTTCAGCCTATAATTTTTGAGGACGAAGAAAAACTTATTGCGGAAAAAGAAAATGAAAAACCAAAAATGATGGAGCAGGAATTAATTGTTGAGAAGAAACAGGAAGAGAAAAAAGAAGATGCAATAAATCCAACACAGGAAACGGCTTCTGCAAATACAGGTAAAACAAATGAGGATTACCAAACTGTCGGTTCTTTCACAAGAAAAAAAGTAAGGCAGGTTCTTGGAATAAAAAAATCTGTTGAATGTGCCGATGATAAAATCACCGTATGGGATGTTGCCATGGCCGCAAAAGCAAAAGTGCAGGATATAATCGGAACAAAAGCAGTAGATGTAGAAAAAGTATGTGACGGCAAGGGAGATTCAGAATATGTTTTTACTGCCGGAAGCTTTTCCCTCAGCCGAAACTCAGGCAAATAAAAAATTTACTGTAACATTCTAAAACAAACAATCGTCATACTCTCAAACAAACAAACGAATAACAAATAAAAATAAAATGAAAAAGATTTTTTTACTCGCAATCATCGTTTTGATATCCGCAAACCTCTTTGCACAAGAGAGCAAAAGCAAAGACGATGATACTCTTAAAATAAAATGGAAAAATTCCCGCATCTGGATTTTTGATGCTGAAACCAAAAAAGATACAATAAAAAAAGAGAAAAAGAAAAAACAGGATTTCACCCATTGGGGCGGATTTGATTTTGGAGTTTGCATGCTCTCTACAGCAAAAAATCAATTCAACATCCCGGAAGAAAATGATACAACTAAAATGAATTATTTTCTCAACCTTAATTACAGCAAGTCCTTTTTCTTTTCTTTGAATCTTCTTGAAAAAAACATCCGGCTTTACAAAAATTATGTGAATGTTGTAACAGGGCTCGGCTTTGAATGGAACAGCTATAACTTCAAAAATAAAATTACGCTTCCGCCAAACGCTTCTTATATCAGCGCATCAAACGTAACTATTGCGCCCGACAGCATTACTTTTAAAAAGAACAAACTCAAAGTAGCTTATCTGAAAGCACCGCTGCTTCTGGAATTTAATACCAATACAAATCATGCTGAGAAATCTTTTCATATAGCCGGTGGAGTTGAACTTGCTTATAAAATCGGTTCGCGCACAAAACAAGTTTATGAAATGCACGACAATGAATATAAAATCAAACGCAAGGAGGATTTCAATCTTGCGCCTTTAAAATACAGCGCGGTAGTTCGCGCAGGATACGGAAATTATTTTACTTTGTTTGTCAATTATTCCATTTCGCAGTTGTTTGAAAAAGAAAAAGGACCGGAAGTGTTTCCAATTACCGCAGGAATTTCTTTCACACTTTAATCCTCCGCTATAACAGAATCCCGCTTCCGGATTTTCGGAGCGGGATTTTTTCTTGTACTTTTGCGGAGCAAAATTTTTATGAAGAAATTTTTATCTGCCTTTTTCTTTTTTCTGTATTTATCTTTCGCTGCATTTTCCCAATCTTCGCTCGATGCTACTTATATTGCCGATAAATATTTCAACGGCATTGTAAAAATTCTTCTCTTCGATTCGCTTGCTGAAAAAAAGCAGCCCAATTCAGGATACATAGGAAGAGGTTCCGGGTTTGTTGTAACCGATGACGGTCTCATTTTCACCAACCGCCACGTGGTGGAGTATTGCGTATATGGCTATATGGATTATTTGTATATCGACCCGGCAACGTACGAAGAGATTCACTCTGTTTCCATTTATTCCGAAGATAAAATAAATGAACCGACAACAAAAAAAGTTTACCGCACCGGGTACACAACCCCCATCGTGCAGATTTATTTCGGCAAGGGAGAGGATGATTATAAACTTTACTATGCAAAAGTTATTGCCATGGACGTGGGTTCATTCGATGGCGCCATTCTGAAAATTATTTCTGAACTCAACGGAAATCCCGTTACGGAAAAATTTCATCCCATTCCCATAGGAAATTCCGATTCCACCAAACAAGGAGAAGATTTATGCATCTATGGATTTCCCGCGCAGTTTGATGCCGGCTTTAACCTCATGCTGAAAGACATGAGCACGCTCACTTTTGGCAAGCACAGCGGATTTGATTTTGTGTTCAACAAAGAATATGGCTACATAAAAACAGATGCATCCATTAATAGCGGAAACAGTGGCGGACCGGTATTTAATCGGTTTAATAAAGTAATAGGAATTGCAACTGCTACAGGAAATAAAACAAATATTGGTTTGATTGGCGGAATTAATGGAATGCACGCTATAGCAAAATCAGATGAAACTCTTTTACGCGCGCTGGAGAAAGCAGGATTGAATTCTGCTTCTGCCAAAGCCGAAGTGGGAAGCGCCATCATTACCGGTGCGCAGCGCCCGCTCATTGCTCAGAAAAAAATGAAAAGAATTATTTCAGGAAAAAAACAGGAGAGAAAATTTCAGAACGGAACTTTTTATATGAAACCGCTCGCAACATCTTTTTTTATTGATGATAAATTTACACTCGATAGCGCAGGAAAACTTCCGGTTGCAAATCCAAACGAACCCGTGCGCCTGGTTTCTTCGGCAGCATCCGGATTTGAATTGGGCTATCAGTTTCCGCTATGGAGAATTTCCTCGCACGCAAAACTATCGCTTGATTATGCTTTCCTTGGCGCCTACTTTTACGCTACCGACTGGACAAGAGTGCAATTGAATGATTCTATTCCCAAAGAAAAAATTTCTTCCCCCGCACACAGAATAATCGGAAACTTTTATACTAAATTGGGTCCGGCATTTTCAGTTTTGCTTTTCAAACGAATTATTTTTGAAGCGCACCTGCAGGCAGCCCCGACAATAATCAGCCCTTTCAATCATGTTATCATATCTTATCAGGCGGGCAGCACAGAAAACGATTGGAACCTTTCAAACGCATTTGGCTTTAGTATGAATTCAGGAGGAAGCATGCGCTATCGTTTTCTCAGCGTAGGAGTTGAATATTTTTTTATTCGTATGCCCAATCTCGAAATTCAAAATCTCAGAAACGGAACTTTCGTTTCTGCCTCTGCAGGAAAAATGACACTAAGTACTTTGATGCTCTCGCTTGGGTTTAATTTTTCAAAAGAATAAATTCTTCTTTTTAACTTTTTATATTTGCTATAATGAACAACAGAATGAAAAAATTATTCTTCTCACTTTTTTTTCTGATTTTTTCTTTGCATCCGGCTTTCACGCAGCAAAAAGGATTGAATGCTAAATTTATTGCAGCCAATTATTACAAGGGCATTGTAAAAATTCTTTTATACGATTCGGCAGCGGCAAAACAGGACCCATCACGCGGCTATGTGGGAAGAGGTTCCGGCTTTGTTGTTACGGATGACGGAATTGTTTTTACCAACCGCCACGTAGTTGAACTCTGCGTGAACGGCTATATGGATTACGATTATAACGATGCTGCAACCAATTCTTCATGGAGAACTACTGCCGCCTATTCCGAAGAAAAAATAAAAGACGCGTCCATTACAAAAATTCATTACACGGGCTATGCCACTCCGATTGTACAGGTATATTTCGGCAAAGGCGAGCACGATTATAAATTATATGCGGCAAAAGTTTTAACTATTGGAATTGGTTCATTTGACGGAGCCATGTTGAAAATTATTTCCGACCTGAATGGAAATCCTGTCAGTACAAAATTTTTCACACTTCCCGTTGGAAATTCTGATAATGCCGTGCAGGGCGAAGATTTATGCGTGTTCGGGTTTCCTGCGCAGTACGATGGAGGATTTGATTTAATGCTGAACGATATGAGCACGCTCACTTTTGGAAAACTCAGCGGCTATGATTATGTGTTCAACAAAGATTACGGCTACATAAAAACCGATGCATCCATCAACAGCGGAAACAGCGGAGGCCCGGTGTTCGATGAGAGCAATAGGGTAGTTGGAATAGCTACCGCAACAAGCGCCAAAACAAATATTGGCTTGGTAGGCGGA
Organism: Bacteroidota bacterium; assembly: GCA_016195025.1. Classification (NCBI taxonomy): domain Bacteria; kingdom Pseudomonadati; phylum Bacteroidota; species Bacteroidota bacterium. Next base: position 45,682 of record JACQAL010000021.1, read on the forward strand.
ATAAACGGAATGTATTATGTGGTTGCGCCAAAGAGTGAAGTTCTTCAGCATCTCACCGCCAAAGGATTGACCATTCCGAAAAATGCCGGCTCCATCAATACCATTCTTGGCGAGCGGAAAGATATTCTTCCGGCAGAGGAATTAAATAAAACAAAATCTTCCTCGGGAAAAATTTCGGATGGCAGCAGTTCAAATGTTGTTTCGGAGTATTACAAAAATTCCAAAATCACTTTTCACAATTCGCTGGGCGACAACGGAGTTCTCGGAAAAGCAGGTGACCTCTATGATATTCTTGGTGACGGATTGGATTTTGTTTATGTGCAGGTAAACAATTACGGTGAGCCGCTCAACTCGGATGGATTTGTTGTGGAGGCATACAAAAAATCAGGAGAGGCGTATGTTTTTGTAGAAACAAAAAATTTTGATGTGCAATCTGATAAATCAGCAGCGTACTTTAAATATTTTCCGCCCAGCACAGGGGATTATCGTCTGAGCGTGTACACAAAAAATTCTTCCTTTATCAATGATGGTTACGTTACTTTTAAATTGAAAGACAGCGGCTCTTCTGAAAATACTTCCGGGTCCGGCTATTATGCAAAATCAAAAATTAATTTTACAAACGATGAGGCGAATGTGCTGAAGCCGGATTTTTATTACAAAGATTTTTCAATCGGCAAAGAGGGAGGATTTGTTTATTTGGTGCTGGATAATTATCCCGATGCGCTTAACACAGGAGAAATAATTGTGGATATATGGAAAAAGAAAGGAAGCAAATACGATTCATTTGTGGAAACCAAACGCTATAGCATTACCAATACATCGCTGGATTACACGTATTTCAAATATACTTTTTATGAAACGGGGGAATATAAATTCAGTGTGTTCACCAAGGATCAGACATGGATTAACACCGGCTATGTCATTATCAAGAAAAAATAAAATCAGGGATAAAATTCGTATTCATACTTCACAATTTTAATACTCTCTTTCTGAATCTGGCGGTCGGCTTGTGAAGTCAACAATTTTTTGTCGCTTTCGTAGAGATAAATTATCTCATCGGTTTGCATTCCGTTTTTATATTTTTTCTCCTTTGTGACATTTCCGTTTGAATCGTATTCATAAGAAAATTTTTCAGTGTTGTTTCCGCTGGAGTTATCGGTGGAAATTTTTTCAATCAATCTTCCACTTGCATCGTATTTATAATTTGCTCCCGAACGAATGAATCCGACAATAAATTCATACGACTCATCTATGATTTTTCCGTTGGAAAAATTTATTATTCCCTGCTTATACGGCTTTCCTTCATCATTCAGGAATTTTTTCTTCACTTGTGCGGGAGTCAATTGCTCGTATTCAAATTTTTCTTCCGAGAGAATTGTCTGCACGCCAAGTTTGAACGGTTCGCCTTTTTTCGCAATGTTGGTTTCCTTGCAAAGCGTTTTCCTGCTCACCAATCCTTCTCCGAAATATTCAAAGTAAGTTGTGTGAAAGAAATCTCCAATGCACACACGCTGCATCCGCAAATATCCGTTTGAAGTGTAAACATATTCTGTTCCGAGTGTGTCGTATTGATATTCATAATTAGTTTTTGTAAAACTTTTTTTGATTACTCTTCCTTTCTTGCTATACACGGCAGGCATTTCAATTTCTGTTTTCTGAAGAGAAGTGATTTCATTGTAAAAGTGCCGCACGAGATTTCCATTCTCATCGAACTGATAATTTTCCGCCAACCCTTTGTCGCGAATAATTTCTCCATCGGGCTTGTCCACAATGCTCTTGCGGATAATTTTAATTTTATTCTGCTTGATAAAAGTTTTATTGAAAACTGGCTCAGGAAGAGCAACATCGGAAGGAGAAGTATTTATTACTTGTGAATGACAAATATAAGAGGGCAGATGGCAAATGAAGAATACAAAAAGAAAAAGTATTATTCGATTTGTTTTAATGCTTCGGAAATATTTTCTGCCGGAAGTTTGCACGTTTTGTTTTTACAAATATAAATTAAAGTTTTGCCTTCCACAAATTTGTTTTGCAGAAGCGGCAAATTACTTTCTGTTTTACTTCCAACAAAGATTGCATTAGGAATAAAGTGTTCCGAAAGCTCTTTTCTTTTTTCATCAACAGAGTTGCCAACAATCGCGATTTCGTAAAAGGGTTCGATAAAATTCTGCGCCAGCATTGCCCAGTTGGAATAAGCCGAGCCGTATTTCGGAATTTCATCCTGAACTTGCTTCAGCATTTTTTCAGAAACCGCCAGATAATTTTTTTCATCAAAATAATTTCCCAGACAAAAAAGTGATTTTGCCATAGAGGAGTTGGAAGATGGAATTACATTATCCTGGATTTCCATTTTCCGGGAGATGAGTTGAGTATCCAGATCAGAAGTAAAATAAAACATCACCGACTTTGAATCGTGAAAATGGTTGAGCGCATAACCGGCAAGTTGTTTTGCTTCGTGCAGCCATTTCTCGTCAAACGTATTTTGGTAAAGAGCGATGAATGCTTCAATGGTGAAAGAATAATCTTCGAGGAACCCGTTTATCTCTTTTGGAATTCCGGTGCGCATGGAAGGAAAAGGAGAAAATGCATGTAACCATCTTCCCTCTTCTTTTTTACTATTTTTCAGAATGAAATCTGCATTCTTGAGTGCGGCATCCAGAAATTTTTTCTCGTGAAAAACCGAGTAAGCATCCGCATATCCTTTTATCATCATGGCATTCCATGAAGTAAGAATTTTATTATCAAGTCCGGGTTTAATTCTTTTTTCTCTTTCGCTAAGAACTTTTTTCTTCAACATAGAAATTTTATTCTGCAATTTTTCTGTGCTGATTGAAAACTTCTTCGCAATTTCTTCGTCCGATTTTTTTCGAAGCAGAATATAATTGTCGTGTTCCCATAATCCGATTTCGTTTACATTAAAATATTCTGCAAACAAATCAAAATCATTATCAAGAATATTTTTTAATTCTTCTTTCTTCCACACATAATATTTTCCTTCTTCGCCCTCGGAATCGGCATCCATTGCAGAATAAAAACCGCCTTCTTTGTTTGTCATTTCCCGCTGGATAAATTCCAAGGTTTCATAGACAATTTGTTTGTACAAATTGTTTTTTGTGAGCTGATATGCTTCGGAATAAAGCGAAACTAACTGCGCGTTATCGTAAAGCATTTTTTCAAAATGCGGAGCTTTCCATTCACCATCCGTAGAATAGCGCGCAAATCCTCCGCCAACCTGATCATAGATTCCTCCGAATGCCATTTTTCCCAGCGTGAGATTAATATGTTTCAGCAGCGATTCGTCTTTTGTAAAATAATATTGTCGCAAAAGAAACTGGTAATTATTCGGCAGCGGAAACTTTGGCGCTTTTTTCGGCCCGCCTTCTTCGTTGTCAAATCTTTTTTTCCAGTTCTCCACGCATTCGCTCAAAATATTTTTTGTGATGGCCGGCTTCTCCGAAAAATCCGGAAGCAATTCCGTTTTCTTCACTGCATTTGTAAGTTCATCGGCATACGAAAAAACTTTTTGCGGTTCTTTCGTATATAAATCTGCGAGCGTGTGAAGAACCTTGAGCCAGTTTTGTTTTGGAAAATAAGTTCCGCCATAAACCGGCCTGCCATCGGGAAGCGTAAAACAATTTAACGGCCAGCCACCGCTGCCGGCCATGATTTGCACTGCGCTCATGTAAACGCCATCCACATCAGGTCTTTGTTCCCTGTCAACTTTTATGCAGATAAAATTTTCGTTCATCACTTTCGCCACTGAATCATCTTCAAAACTTTCGTGTTCCATAACATGACACCAGTGGCAAGCCGAATAACCAATGCTGACGAGCACTAATTTATTTTCCTTCTTAGCTTTCTCCCATGCCTCATCGCTCCATGGAAACCAATCCACCGGATTATGCGCGTGCTGCAAAAGATACGGGCTTGTTTCGTGAATGAGCGCGTTGGTATGTTGCTTGGTTGTATCTGTCATTAAATTTTTTTTTGCCTGCTGAACATTACTATTTATTTCGCATGAAAAAAATCCGATAATAATTAAAAATAGAAAGAATGTCTTTTGAAAATTTATTTTCATTCAGAATAAAACACACAAAAAAATTTATGCCAGTGAAATTACTGCTTGAGATTAATCGCCTTCGAATACTCAACCGGAAATTTTTTCTTGTAATACCATTTTCCTGCGCGGAGAGTTCCTTTCAGTGTAAGCGTGGCATTTCCGGAAGAAATGATTGGCAGCACATTCGCAATATCTCCGAAGCCCATTTTTGAAAAATCGGACTTAACATTAAAGATTTCTGTTTCATCCGAGTTGCCTTTGATTCTTACTTTCCTGTAGAGTTTTATTTTTCCAATGCTGATTCCATTCAGCGTTCCGTCAAACTCAGAGGGATAAACTACTACATTCATCCGGTTTGGATTTTTTATTTTCATTCCAAACTCGGCATCTATTCCCTCGCGCGAAAGTTTATGGAGTTTTGGTTTTTCAATTCCGCCAATGGAAAGTTCTTTGAATTCTCCGCAGGAAGAAAAAATAACCGGCAGGCAAAAAAGAAAAAAACATTTTTTCATTTCCTGCTCATTTCCGAATAATATTTATAGAACAGCGGAATAGTTTCAATGCCTTTGAAGTAGTTGAACAAACCGTAGTGCTCATTCGGAGAATGAATATCGTCTGAATCCAAACCGAAACCAAGAAGCACGGATTTTATTTTTAATTCCTTCTCGAACAGCGCGACAATCGGAATGCTTCCACCCGAACGAACCGGAATTGGTTTTTTCCCGAACGTATCCTGCATGGCTTTGCTTGCTGCCTGATATGCGATAGAATCGGTTGGCGTAACGCATCCTTCTCCTCCGTGAAGCGCTGTAACTTTCACCTTCACATATTTCGGTGCAATTTTTTTGAAATGCTTTTCAAAAAGCTTTCCGACTTTTTCCGAGTTCTGATGCGGAACAAGCCGCATGGAAATTTTAGCAAATGCTTTTGACGGCAAAACTGTTTTTGCTCCCTCGCCTGTATATCCTCCCCAGATTCCGTTCAACTCAAGAGTGGGGCGAATGGAAGTTTGTTCAGTGGGAGAATATCCTTTTTCTCCTCTGAGTTCTGCAACGCCCAAATCTTTTTTATAAACATTTTTGCTGAAAGGCGCCTTTGCCATTTCGGCTCTTTCTTTTTTTCTTACGATTTCCACATCTTTATAAAATCCGGGAATAATAATTTTTTGATTCTTGTCTTTCATGGAAGAAATCATTTCACACAAAACCTGAATTGGATTTGCAACTGCGCCACCGTAAACTCCCGAATGTAAATCGCGGTTCGGTCCGGTGACTTCCACTTCCATATACGCAAGCCCGCGCAAACCAACGGTGATGCTCGGAACATTATTCGCGAGAATACTCGTGTCAGAAATCAAAACCACATCGGCTTTTAGTTTTTCCTTGTTCGCTTTTACAAATTTGTCGAGGTTGGCAGAGCCCACTTCTTCTTCGCCTTCAATCATGAATTTCACATTGCACGGAAGCGAGTTGGTGCGAACCATGCTCTCGAATGCTTTCACGTGCATATACATTTGTCCTTTATCATCGCACGAACCGCGTGCATAAATTTTTTCATCCTTAATCACAGGTTCGAACGGAGGAGAAGTCCAGAGATTGAGCGGGTCTGCGGGCTGAACATCGTAATGCCCGTAAACCAAAACGGTGGGAAGGGAAGCATCAATTATTTTTTCTCCATACACAACCGGGTAGCCGGCAGTAGGGCAGAGTTCCACTTTATCCGCTCCGGCAGCAATTAATTTTTCTTTCACCGCATCAGCAGTACGCAGCACATCGTTTTTATATTTCGGGTCAGCGCTGATACTCGGAATGCGGAGCAAATCCAGAAGTTCACTGAGGAAGCGGTCTTTGTTGGATTCGATGTAGGAATTGATTTGTGGCATGGGATACTATTTTAAAAAGGGAAGCAAACGTAAGAAAAAAATGTAAGATTAAACATGAGATTCTTCGCTTCGCTCAGAATGACAATTTGTATTTTCGAACTTTATGAAAAAAGGAATTCTTTTGGTAAATCTCGGCTCTCCTGATTCTCCTTCGGTGAAGGATGTAAAAAAATATCTTACGCAGTTTTTGAATGACCCGTTTGTGATAGATATAAATCCTATTGCGAGATATATTTTAGTGAATTGGATTATTGTTCCTTCCCGCTCAAAGAATTCCGCAAAGCTGTATGAGCAAATCTGGACGAAGGAAGGTTCGCCATTGATTATTCATAGCAAAAGGCAGAAAGAACTTTTGCAAAAAGCCCTCACCCCTCACCCCTCTCCCAAAATAGAAGAGGGGAATGAGTACGTAGTAGAGATGGGAATGCGCTATCAAAATCCCAGCATCGAATCGGCTTTCAAAAAATTGGCGGAGCAGAAAGTGGAAAGTATTACCGCCATTCCGCTGTATCCGCACTGGGCTTCTTCTTCTACCGAATCAAGCATTATGGAAATAAAAAGAGTTGCGAAGAAATTTGGATTTCAGAATTTGAAAATAGTGGAGAAGTTTTATGATGATGAAAATTATTTGCAGTCATTAGTTTCTGTTGCCGAAAAATACCTCACCCCCAACCCCTCTCCTAAAACAGGAGAGGGGAGGTGGGATTTTTTTGTTTTCAGCTATCATGGCTTGCCGGAACGGCAAATAAAAAAAATCTATCCGAACCATTGCGAGATAAATGATACATGCTGTTCCGCCATTTCAGAAAAAAATAAATTCTGTTACCGCGCGGCATGTTATTTCACAACGAGAGAATTGGTAAAGCGGTTAAATATTCCCGAAGGGAAATACATTACCTCTTTTCAATCGCGGCTGGACGATAAATGGCTGAAGCCCTACAGCGATAAAGTGATTGAAGAAAAGGCAAAAGAAGGAATGAAAAAAATTTTGGTCTTCTCTCCTGCTTTTGTTTCCGATTGCCTGGAAACTATTTATGAAATAGGAATTGAATATGGGCACACCTTCAAACAAAATGGCGGAGAAAAATTACAGTTGGTGGAGTCGCTGAATGAAAATCCGAAATGGATTGAAGCGCTGAAAAAAATAATTACCGGCTGAATATTTTTTCCCGCAGAAAATTTTTTGTGAAGTATTCCGTATATGCTTTTCTCCATTCAACGGAGGGAGCGATATCCAGATATTCAAGCATGGGTTTTTCGTCTGTGAAAACTCCTGCATCGCCCAGGTTTAATTTTTCAGGCGGCAGAAAGCAATCATTGCTATTATTCCCCTGCATTTCTGTCCCTGCAAAAGAGATTTTTGAAAAATCAATTTCGTTATCGCCCGCAACAAAAATCAGGTTGCTGAATTTTTCATCCTGCAGATTTGTTCTCAGCATTTTTATTTTATAGCCCGCCTTCCGAAATGTTTTATAGAGCCATGCAGAAGATTTTCCCAATGCACCGGAATAAAATCCATAAAAGTTCACCATAATGATTCCATCTTCTGAAAGATTCTTTTTCATTTCTTTCAAGCTTTCCAGCGTAATTACATAACCTGGAGGAGTTTCCCCATGAAAAGTATCAAAGAAAATAATATCGTATTTTTTATTGCAGGTTCTGAGAAAATGCCGGGCATCATCAATGGTAATATTGGCAGCAGAATCAACCGAAAAATATTTTTTGGAAACTTCTTCCATGCGAGGGTCTAACTCTACCGCATCTACGTTAAAACCTGATTTGCGAAACCGGTTGTAAATAACTCCTCCGCCTAAGCCGCATAAAAGAACGCGGCTTCCTTTCGGAAAATTACTTGCAATGCAGGAAGCATAGTTTGTATAATCCAGCAAACTATGTTCAGGGTTTTCTGCATCCACAATAGTTTGCCCGATATTATTTACAAGAAGCGCTCTTGCTTTTTTCCATTCTTTCTGAGGAGAAAAATAAGTATAGTCCACCACTTTTATTTCCCCCGGAATCCCCTCGCTTTCATAGAGCAAAGAAAGGTTTTTGTCTTGTGGAAAATAATTTTTCGGGAAAAGAAAAAAGACAGGAAGGAAAATAAACAGTGCGGAATATTTTTTTTCAAGAATAAAATAAACAAGCGCAACGCATAGTATGATTCCTCCAAAAACCATAGAGGGCTTTACAATTCCGTACTGAGGCAGAATATAAAACCCGCAGAGCAGGGTAAAAAAAATTCCTCCCACCGTGGACACAGAGTAAATTATGCCTGCGCTTTTTCCCGAACTGTCGGCATCATCATTAATCAGGTTAATGATAACAGGCGAAGCCATTCCGAAGAAAAGCAGGGGAGGAAATAAAAAAGTCAGCAGTGAAACCAAGCTTCCCCATTGCACACTCATGTAAATGGTAATGCCGAGCACATAATTTCCAATAGTTGTCATTCCGAAAAAGGAAAGCCCCGCCAGCAGGAGAGCATAAAATAAAAGAGAGCGGTTGTTATATTTCTTAGATAACATTCCACCCAGAAAATATCCTGCAGCCAAACCGCTCAGCGTAACCGCCAGCACCGATGCCCACACATATAATGAGCCGCCAAAATAAGGCGCGATAAGTTTTGCGCCTATGAGTTCGCATGCCATTACCGAGCCGCCTTCCATAAATGAAATAACGAGCAAAAGTTTTTTGAAGGAGGATTTGACGGCAGGCATGGAAAGAATAAAAACTGCACCGTTTATTTAAACAGAGCGGCTCCTTATTTTCTGAGTTGTTACTGTTGTAAACTTATTTCGAAATTTTTCCGCACCCGATTTTAATAATTCAGATATGGTTTTTATCTTGTTCTGATTCAGAAAAATGATAGCGTAATAAAATAATGCTTATGCTTTTTGTCTTATGAGCGAAAACCCATTCTCCGAAATCTTTATCTTCTGTAAGAATAATTCTGTCCGTATTTTTTGCAAGTTCAATGATGTTTTCATCCTGCAACCCAGGATTTGTTTCTTTAATCGAAAGGAGATCAATGTGAATTTGGCGAAGAGAGCGGATAATTCCTCCATGAATATTTTCGTCTGCAAGCAGCATTCAGGCAGCGGCAACCATTTCTTCTCCGGCAATGGTATCGGCAGTATAGGCAAGCGCTGCCTGCACATCTTCGCGGGTAAGATGACTATACATTTTCAGAATATCATCTATGCTCGCGCCCTCCGCCATCTTGCGAATGATTATTTCTACGGTAATCCGTGTGCCTTTAATTACCGGCTTGCCCAGCATAATGCGGTGGTCAGATATAATCCGGTCGTGATTCATACTGTAAATATACAAAAATAAAAAACGGCAACCTGTTTTTGATTGCCGTTTCTGTTTTTCTGTTATACTTTTTTACTTCTGAATAGAAACCTTCTGGTTTTTTTATGTTCTGCGAGTTAAAAACCTTCAGGAAATAAATTCTACTGTCAAAACAAATCAGTCATCAGTTTTTCTTTTGTCATGCCGAAATGATTGGCAACATCAGATAAAATAGAAGAAAGAGTGCCGATTCTAAGAGAATCATGGTTGGGAATAGTAATATGATGTTCTCCGTTTTGAATCGTGGTGAGTCGAATATGGCTCCCGGTTTGCCGCGTAACAATATATCCGAACTTTTTTAACCGCTTAACCAATTCTTGTCCGGATAAATCGCGGGGAATTTTCATAGGGGAAGTAGTTCCTCCTTAACAAAATGCAGACGGATTATTTTCGGCATGTTGTTTTTTTCGAAATGGCAGTTTACCGCATCGCGAATCATTTTCTTTAATTCTTCCATAGTGCCGGCTTCGGTAAATATACTTTCTCCCAGCGCCTTTGCCGTATATCCGCCTTCAACGGCTTCCTCTATCATAAAAATCAGTTCCTGCATTAGAATAATATTTTACTCAAAGATACTGGTTTTTTCTCTTTTCATAAAAATAAAAAACAGCAACCTGTTTTTGATTGCCGTTTCTGTTTTTTAGTTCTGTTATTTTATTGCTGAATGGAAATCTTCTGGTTTTTTATGTTCTGCGAGTTGAACATATTCAGGAAAAATGAAAAATTAATGACGAAGGTATAGTCCCACAATTGCAGCCATTTGCGCAATCCAAAAGCCAACCATCCATTTAATTAAATCAACCTTGTCATCCTTGGTAAGAAAAACATCCTTCTTTTGATTTATTTTTTCTTCCGCTTTTGCGTCAAAATACTCTATAACCTTTGTCGCCTCGCTTTCTCCGAGTTTTGTTTTCAGAATTTCATAAACCTGTAATTCCAGTGCAGACATTTCAGATATGATTTTTATTTCTTTCTACAAAGATAAGATTTTTTCCGCTTGAAAAATAAAAAACGGCAACCTGTTTTTGATTGCCGTTTCTGTTATCAGCAGGGAAAAGAGTTACTTAATCACCAACTTCTTCTTGTAAACAGCATCGTTGGAAGTAGCCACTACAAAATAAACTCCGGCAGCAAGTTTGCCCGAAGGGTCAATGGCAATTGTTTCTTTATCATTTGCCAGTAAAATCACTTCTGAATAAAATTCCCTGTCAAGCAAATCACGTACTACAATGAGCACTTTATCTCCCTGCCTGCCTGCTATGCTTACATTAAACGCACCACTGGAAGGGTTGGGATAAACCGCAAACCCGCCCTTGCCGCAGCCCTGCACAGGAATCATATTAAATATTTGCGTTGCTCCGTTAAGGTCTGTTTCAGATAAGCGGTAATAGGATGCTGCGCTCAAAGGGTCGGTATCTTCTGCAGAATATTTTTGAATGGAAGAACTGTTGCCTGCCGCCTTCACTTTAGTTACAGGAATAAACAAACTTCCATCGGTGCTTTTTTCCAGCGTAAAATAATCGCTGCTTTGCTCGGTGGCGGTTTCCCAGGTTGCTACAACCTTATTGCCATTATTACATTCCGCATTGAAGGAGAGAAGTTCTATGGGAAGGGGAGCAGTAATTCTTGATAATACATAAGGAGAAAAGTAGGTGAACCCAGAAGCTGTTACAGCATGTGCGCCAGCAGCAGCAGACCCAGCAGAGCCGGAAGAAGTATATGTTCCGTTAATGCCGCCTTTTCCATCATTCCAATAAGTTCCTGCCCAATGCTGAAATCCTACTACATCTGTTGGTACTGCCATAGTATTTTCGCTGCCATCGTAATTAAAAGTTAAACTAACCGAAGGAATAGGAGAAGCAAGCGAAGATGTTATATCCCACCACCTGTCAATTACCGCAGAACAAGAGCCATCTATACCAAGCGTTTGGTCAAACATGGTGTTTACTGCCGCCACATTGCTTGCTCCTGCCCAAGGCAAGTTACAAACACCAGCACTTACACAGGGGGTTGCGCAGGCATTGGTAGTTTTTCTTGTGGAAAAGGAAATATTTCCTACAGCGCCTGTGTTGTTAAAAGTAACAGGCAGATAAGTGCCGGAAGCAGTTCCGAACGGGACAATATGCGCGCCTGTATTTGACCCTATGTTCCATTGCAGTATGCTTGGATTTACTCCTGAGTTGGTTTCACTTACTATGCGACCGCTAGTACGAACAATTGCGGCAGTAGGACCATATTGTACATTAAATTTATATCCATTTAAATAAAAAGGACCGCTTTTCAATGTTAATATTCCGGTTGAAGTAGTATTGGTGTTGGCATTTAACTGTAAATAAACACCGGGACCAGAATTTTTTATACTTAACCCGTTAAATGTTGTTATTGTGCCATTAGTAGACGTTATATTTTGTGTCTGTGCAACATTAAAATCCCACATTTCAATGGTTGAAGTAGCGGGAGTTATCTGATCATCATTAATGAAATCATGACCTATCTCTATATTATTTGACCCGGAAGTTGAAAGGTCTACATTACATGGGAGTTTAATCCACATATCCTGTTTGATATAAACATTTTTTGCAGCAGAACCAAACTTAGTAGCGCCCGCACTATTATTAAACCATACAGTATAATAATCATCCTCCAGATTAAAACCAAAATTATTAACCGAGGAATTAATATAAAGAATGCCCGTTCCGTAATCGGTTTTATTTGTATCAACACTGCCGCCTCCCTGTAAATTAAGCATTCCACTATTAAAATTATTATAAAACACAGCCCCCCAGGTTCCTGTAGTTGTAATAGTATAAGTACTGAAATTAAGTGCTCCGTTTGTCTGTGGCGTTGCCGCAAGCCCGCTCCAATTAATATCCCGAATAGTTGGACTGCCTGTTAAGGTGTAGTTTGCGCCATCCTGCATACGGAATTCTCCGTTCACAGAACCGGCACCTGTTGCGAATGTTCCTGTTCCTCCCCAAGTCCCCTGACCATAAAGATCAACAAAATATAGCGAAGGATTATCCATTCTTCCGTTATTGTTAATGCTGCCATGTATATCCAATGGATTGCTTACCGTTAAAACAGCGCTGGCATTAATTGTAAGATTATGACAAACTGCTGCAGCAGAAATTGTGGGCTGGGTTCCTCCTGAAGGAATGACTACATCATCACAGGAGCCGGGAACTCCTGAAGGGCTCCAGTTTGTTGCAGTTCCCCAAGCTGTTGTTCCGGTAGTAAGCCAGGTTTTGGCACTCCCACCGCAGGTTACTACCTGAATATCCCAAGTCCAGTTAGACCCGCATGCCCCACCATTATTATAAGGGAGATGAATGTAATAAGTATTGCCCACTGTTAAGTTGCCTAAATCAATTGTGTTGGGGTTTGTGCCACCTGAAATATTACAATTAGTGCCTATTTGTGTAAAAGTGAAACAAGTGCCGCTATAAACAACACCATCGGCTGTGCACCCTCCGGAAAGTTTATTTATTTTAACCTCGTGAGTGGTTGCGGTTGCGACAAATTTATACCAAACGGTTTGTTTTAAAGTGCCACAGGAAGGAGTCGGCTCTCCTGCTTCTATGGTAGCCGATGCGCTTGTTCCTGATACAGCCGCTGCATTAACTGTAAGCACAGTAGCACTTGCGCAATTGTCATTTGCCGGTTGGGCGTAAGCGCTTGTGCAAAGCAACCATGCAAAAAAAGTATATGTAAACTTTTTAATCATATTGCAAATTATTTTTTAGGTTTTGCAATTTCTTTAGTATCGTTTTGCTTTTTTTCTTGTTCTTTTTTCTTTTGTTCCCAATATTTATTTTCATCAGCCACATTTATTACAGCGTCATTTAATGATGGCGAACTCGTTTTTGCTTTGCCATCGTCATTAATGTCGAGGGTAACATTTCTTTGTTCATTCGGTGCGCTGTTAGATTTTTGCTGCATTGTTTTTTGCGATTGCCCGAATGCCGCGAAAGAAAATGGAAGAAAGAAAACCAATAAGTATATTTTTTTCATAGCAGAAAAATTATTCTTTGCTAATACAAAGATACATAATTGAAAGGCAATAATACAATGATAATCGTTAGAATTACTAACTTAAAGGGTAATTTAGCCCAGTGAGGTGTTTTCTTAGACGAATGAGGTGATTTTGTAGACGAAAAAATGTTACGAATTACGAATCTGATGCGAATATTACGGATAAACAGCCAAAAGCAGTAAGACAAATATTATTTGTAAAATATTTTTTTGTCAGTTTAATGAGCAACAATTATTTTTTGAATATGATTTTCTTTTTCTGACTTCAAACAAACAAAATAAATTCCTGCGCTCACATCCGAGAAATCAAAACTGAAAGATTTCTGATGAGCAACAGCGGACGAATAAATTTTTTCTCCTTCAAGAGTATAAATTTCAAACCTGTAATTTTTGCTTTCGTCCAAATTATATATTTCTGCTTTGCCGTTTGCGGGATTGGGATAAACAAAAATGTTTTTTGAAGTGGAGGGCTCGGCTATTGAAGTGGGAGTTGGAGTGTATTGCCAGAAATCATTCTTGTAAACGCTTAAACTATCTCCTGTGCCAATATATCCATAACCATTGATGGAAAATCCAATAGCCAATCTTCGTATACTGCCGCCAAAATTTGTTTTTGCAGCCCATGTGTTGCCCGAAGAATTATATTCCCAGAAATCTTTTAAGTTGCTGCCGCCATTTCCTGTTCCTATGTATCCGTAATTACCTATGGAAAAGCCAACAGCCCATTCTCTGCCCGCGCCTCCGAAATTTGTTTTCGCTGTCCACATATCAGTTGCCGGATTGTACTGATAAAAATCTTTATGATAGGCGGTGCCGTCATATCCTGTTCCAAGATATCCGAAACTGCCGATTGAAAAACCTGCTGCGCCCACTCGTGCAACGCCCGGGAAATTTGCTTTTTGCAACCAACTATCGCTGGTGGTATCGTATTGCCAGAAATCATTATCGTAATTAATGGTTGCATCAAAGCCGGTTCCGATATATCCTTTTCCATTGATTGAAAAACCTACCGCCTGGTATCTGGCAGTTCCCGGAAAAGAGGATTTTTGTGTCCACAGGTCGTTTACAGGGTCATATCTCCAAAAATCATTCAGATGCCCGTTAGCGGCATCGTAACCCGTTCCAATATATCCGTAATTGCCAATAGAAAAACCCACCGCCCACCTTCGCGCTGTGCCGGCAAAATTTGCTTTCTGTGTCCATACATCATTTGTTGCATCGTATTGCCAGAAATCATTTGTATAAGAAGCGGACGCAGTTCGTCCCGTTCCGATATATCCGAAATTCCCTATGGAAAAACCGGCAGCGCCCGACCGTGCTGTTCCTGCAAAATCGGTTTTCTTTGCCCAGGTGTTTTGTGCAGATAATTGAAAAGAAAAAATAAACACTACAATAAAAGAGAAGGAATAAATTTTTTTCATAAACAATTTTTTTCAAATGTACAATTAATTGATTGCCTCAATAAATAATGTGAAAGTTTTAGACGAATGAGGTGATTTTGCAGACGAAAAAAGGTTACGAATTACGAATCTGTACGAATATTACGAATAAACAGCCGGGAGCAGGGAATTTTTTTTATTTGAATCGTTTGTAAAATCTTTTTTTGTCTTTGTCAATACAGGTAAACCAAACAGTGTTTTTAAGAACAATTATTCCTATCCTGTAAACTTCATCTTGTGAAAGTTTGATTTTAATTCTGTAACGGGAAGTTTTCTTGCGAAGCACAACGGTTTCGTGCATTTCATCAATGGAATCAATTCGTGTAATGTGGAGGACTTTCTTTGCAATGATGTGAATTAACTCTTCATTATCCGTATACCTAAGCAAGTCGCGCTCATACCTGTTAGTGTATTCGTATTCCATGCTTGGCAAAGAATTTATTTACACTTGCCTTTGACGCTTTGCCTGATTTCATTCCTTCTTCTATAGAGTCGAGCAACAAGGTATCATAAAACTCATCTTCAGAAATAATTTTCGCTTCTGATTTTGAAGAATTAATCAACTGGATTAATTTTGAATAGATACTTTTATCGCTGGGTTTTATTAAAATCGCATTCATGGTATTTGCTTTTTCTCAAAGATAACAATTTTTTCTCCTTTCTCTGTGAAATAAAAATTCAACACCTATTCCACTTAAGGCGAATGAGGGGATTTTTGCAGACGAAAAAAGGTTACGAATTACGAATCTGTACGAATATTACGAATGGCAGGCAGGAAATGATAAAGAAAAACCTTCTTCGAAAAATAATTTTTATGTAAAAATATTTTCATCGTTCAATTTTTTTCACACCAATGAATAATGCTTTCGGCAAGTTCCATTCCGGTTTGGGTGGTTTTTTTATTCAGGTCGCCATCATATCCTCCTAACAGGTGCAAATAATTATAGGCGGAAACAAAATCGTTCAATGCTTTTCTGTTTCTTGCCGCCAAATATTTTTTATAGTCCTCCACCGATTTTCGCTTTCCTTTTGCAGCATGTACTTTTTCGTTCAGCGCAACCAATACTCCGCTCCATGCAGTGTGGCAAGCCATCTTCACATATTTAGCATCTGAATAATAACCGGGCACTCCATTGCCGCCTTTATGTTTGAGAATATCGCGGGCATTGGCTAAATATCTTTTTGCATCGGGAATATGTTTGCGTAATGTCTTCATTGCTTTCTATTAAACAAATATACGAACCTTATTTCAATAATCCGGCAAACGTTTTCTTAAACGAATGAGGGGATTTTTGCAGACGAAAAAAAGAGAATAATAATGCAAAAGATGCGAACATATGCGAATACCGCGAATAGCAGCCCACCCTACAATACTTCAAACTCTTTTTTCACCTTCACATATTTTTTATGCGGAGGAGATTTCTTTTTTTCTTTTACTGATTTTTTATCGTCAAGAAAAGTAATGCCGGAATTGTTTGAGATTTTATTCAGGTCTTTGGGATTGGCAATAAGATGCTCTAAAAAATCAAATGCCAGCGAAATGTCTTTCTTGATTTTTTAATTCTCTTTTGGTTTCATATTTTTCATCCGGCACTAAGCAACTTTTAAAAAATCCACTTTTACAGAATAGCCGAGTTGTTTCATAATATCATCGCAATCTTCCCAAAGAAGCCCAAAGTCCTTTACATCGGCAGCGGCAATTCTGCCCAGCGCCTGCATGATGACTTTCTCATAATTTTCTTCAGCACCTCCCTTCATAATTGAGTTTTCAGCCCAATCCACCAATTCTGCCAGAGAAGTGTGGTGATTAAGATAATCGGTTAAATGCCGGGCTATTTCTTGTCGTGTAATCATGTTTATATTTTTTTATGCCCTTTATCTAGGGGATATTTTTCGTGTATCGAAACAAATTTTGCATTCTTATCATAAATTTCCTGAACAAAACTTACGGTTTGTTCTTCCGCATCGGTAATTTTAATATACCGCGCAAAACCTCCCAACTTTCCTTTTACATCAAACCAGTATTTTCTTCCTCCGCCAGGCAACTCTTCCCAAGTATCAAATTCTTTTTCGTTTTTTATTCGTCTTTTTTTATCCACTGCCGGAAGAAAATTCCTTTTACAAATATACGAACCTTATAGCAATGGTATAGAAAAGTTTTTTTAAGACAAATGAGGTGATTTTGTAGACGAAAAAAAGAGAATAATAATGCAAAAGATGCGAACGTATGCGAATACCGCGAATAGCAGCCGGAACTTTATTTGAATCGTTTGTAAAATCTTCTTTTGTCTTTGTCAAGGCGGGCGAACCAAATGATATTACTCAATAGTTTTATTCCTATGCGATAAGTTGCATTCCGTGTTTTAAGTTTAAATCTATAATGTGTATCTCTGCCGCGAATGGGAACTATTCCGGAAAGATTTTCTAATGTTGCTGCTTTTGCGGTCTCCTTAATTCTCGCTTCGAGCAATGCGGATAATTCATGGTCGTGCTTATACTTGCGGGCATCTTTAATGAAGCCCTTAGTCAATTCGTATTCCATGTTCCTTGAAAAATCTTTTCACTTCTTCTTTAGAAGCTTTTCCACTTTTCATTCCTTCTTCTATGCTATCTGAAAGCAGCAAGTCAAATTCATCATCATTATCCTCTTTGTCGCTTAAAATTTTTGCAGGAACTTTCAGCAATTTAATCGCCTCAAGTATTCTTGAATACATTTTTTTGCTGGTGGGTTTTATTAAAATCGCATTCATAAATTTTCTTTTTATTCAAAGATAATTATTTTTCATAAATGTTTCTTAAATGCATGAGGTGATTTTGTAGACGAAAAAGAGTGCGGATTACGAATCTTCTGCGGATTTACGAAATCACGAATGGATGCAAATAATCCGAAACAACCAAGAAATAGTTTTACCAAAGGGAATAGTTTTTTTGTTTAATTCAAAAAATATTGCTGAACAAAACAAAAAAGAGAAAAGAAAAATCTTTTCAGCATTCAATTTTTCATCTCTTTGTTTTAGGACTTAACATTTTCGCTTATACTTTAAAGGGATTGCCGGCATTTTTTTCAATGTCATTGAAACCGGGTCCACTCCGATTCCTACATTTTCCAACGCCACCACACCTAAAATCGGTTCCACTTTTTCCGGTCCGAAAATCACCTGCACCACCGTTTCTGCGCCCATGAATAAAATTCTTGCAAAGCCATATTCCACTTCATGCGGCTGACCGTTTGCTAATTCATAAGTTGCTTTGCCTTCGGGCTGAACTCCTGCTTTTGCAAGTTCGTCCTTTGGCGCCATACAGTGAATTGCCCCGGTGTCAACTAAAAACAATGCCTCATACCCTGGTTTTGATTTCGCCAGATTTGATATTTTGGCTGTTACTTTGGTTATTCCCATTTTTATTCTTTTTATTCAAAGATAATTATTTTTCACGAGCGCAAACGAATGAGGTGATTTTGTCCCATAGGGACTCCTTGCGGAGCAGACGAAGAAAAGCGTTACGAATTACACGAATTAAAAGCCCCTGATGGAAATTATACCGAGGGTTCAAAAATAATTTGAGAGAAGCGGTAAAAATATCGTTACATTTTTTCACTTTATCGTTACAATTTGGGGAGGGATATTAATGTCGCGCTCAAATATCTTAACGTCTTGCTCAAAAATGTAAACAATCTTTCACTTTATCGTTACAATTTGTGACGGGATGATATCATCTTGTCACTTTATCTTAACGTTTTGTTACAAATCATTAATGTCGTGCACCATTATCGTAACGTCCCGCTCAAAAACGGTAACGTCTTGTCACTTTATCTTAACGTCCTGCGTCAAAATGTAAACGTCTTGCGTCAAAACATTAACGTTTTTGGGAGCGATGCACATTGTTTTTGTCAGCATGTTTCAAAATTGTTCTGAAATTGAAATGCTGATTTGTCATAGCTAAAACGAAGGAAAAACCTCTGAATTTTTTTATGCTTACCTGAAACAAAAACGAGATTCCTCGCCCGGTTCGGAATGACAGTGAAAATAGGAGGGTAAAATTAGCGCGGACATACAATTTCTGCTGAAAGAAAAATTTAATGTCCGCGCCTTGCATTAACTATTAAAATGTCATTCCGAATCCCGCAGTAGGCGGGAAGAGGAATCTCCAAAATTATTTTCAGAATTTTTATCCGACCAAATTATTTTTTCATCTCCTTCCTCTAAGAAAACCTGCACTTCATAGGAGAAAACTCAAATCCCATAGGAGAATTACGGGCATTCGTCCCATTTAACATTTTTTAACTTCTACCAAATCAGTAGTGGTTTGGCATGGGATTTGCTCTATGTAAACCAGCAATGTCTTACTAGTTGAATGAAGTCATGACAAACTAAAAACACACTGCTTCTTCTCCCTGCAAGTAAACGGGGGGCTGGTTTTGCAAAAGTTGCCTATGAACTTTTTTCTTCTGCAAAGCCGGCCAGAACGCAACAACAAAATAGGCGCAACTCTAAAAATACTATTACAATGAAAAGAGTAAAAGTAAGTTTAGAACTGGCAAGGAAGAGCGTGCTTGAGCTGATTAGTTTCGGCTATCACGTTGTTTCGGAGATGACAGGCAATGCATTTTTTGCAAGCCCTCATCCCGCACTTTCCACCATTGCGTCTGTTACCTCTCAGTTACAGACCGCTTATGGAAATGCGCAGGGAGCAGGACCGCATGAAACTGCTGTCATGAATCAGAAACGCGAGATATGTGAAGCATACCTCACCGAGCTGGGACACTACGTGGAAGATGTGGCAAACGACCCCTCCAATGTTTTGACGGGAGCGGAAACCATTATTCTCAGCGCAGGCATGGGTAAGAAGCAATTCTCGCCCAGGCAAAAGCAGGAGTTTGGAGTGCAGGCAGGCGAACTGCCCGGCACAGCCGACCTTACTGCTGCGCATGTAAAGCGTGGTTCTCACGAGTGGGGCTATACGCAAGACCTTTCCAATCCCAATGGGTGGATAGATGGCGGCACTACGGTGCAGGCGCACACTACCATCAGCGGGCTGGAAACCGGCAAGCGTTATTTCTTCCGCCATCGCTCCATTCTTCCGGAAGGACCTTCCGCCTGGGAAGGCCCGGCTGAATTAGTGGTGCAGTGACCTCACCCCGGCCCTCTCCCGCAGGAGAGGGAGGATGAGACAGCCAGAAATCAAAACATCATTGTCAGCGCAAGCGTACCGTGATTGTTCCAAACCTCAACGAAGCATAGTAGTTGGGGTTTGGTGTTTTTTGCCCTCATCCGTTGTAATACAGCCCTCATCCCTGCCCTTCATCCGCCCTCATCCGTTGTAATATAGCCCTCATCCCTGCCCTTCATCCGCCCTCATCCTCGGTCCTTCTCCCCGCGGGAGAAGGAGGTGGAGGTTATTTGTCTCAGGCAGTTTTCAATTTTTCGCATCACTTTGTTTTCATCTGCAAGAACTTCTTCATTCGTGAAGCGAAGAACCCTAATACCTAATTCCTTGATTGTTTCTTCCCGTTCCTTATCGTATTCTTTTATGTGATCCAATTCGTGAATATCGCCATCCACTTCTAAAATAAGTTTTGCTTTGTTGCAATAAAAATCTGCTATGAAATGATAAACAGGATGCTGCCTTCTGAACTTGAATCCTAAAATACTTCTGCCGCGCAGCATTTTCCATAAATATTTTTCTGCCGGAGTGCTCTCCTTGCGCAACTGCTTTGCTTTGTCAAATGTTTTAAGAGAAGCTCCGTAGTAATGCGGAAATTTGCTTTTCATGAAAGTAAAGATATTGCTTTTGCCCTCATCCCCATCCCTTCTCCCTATGGGAGAAGGGAGTTCACGCGTGTTTCCTTCTCCCGATGGGAGAGGGTTAGGGCGAGGGCGAAAGTTCCAAACCCTGACGAAGCATAGTAGCCGGGGTTTGGTGTTTTTATGCGGGCAAATGGAAAAATAAAAAAAGCGGAGCAATTTGTTCCGCCTTTTTTTACACAGGAGAAAAAATTACGCTTTAACTCCTTTCAAAATAGCCACTATCTTGGAGGCGCCCTCTGCTCCGCGCGGAGGAATAAAATTTATAATAAAGGAAATAGTTGAGCCATCAGGAATAGGAGGATTGGGAGCAGCACCGATTCCTCCAATGTCATTAACCGAAATATTTCCTCCCGTATAAGAATCGGTTACAGATGCTGTTTGGGTTGCAGCGTCATAATGTACTAATACGCCATCTCTTTCTTCCATGGTGTTTTTGTTTTAAAGGTTAGTGTGATTTTTTGTCTTTGATTACATGCACAATTTTTTGTCCTCCATTAAAATTGCTCACATACGAGATGTAAGTTACCGTATCATTATCGTTAATGGGAATATTTCCGGGGTTGGTGGCTTTAATATTTCCTTTGGTGAATGAATCCTGTATGATTCCCTGCACCTTGTTGATTACCTTGCCTTCTCTTTTTTCTCCTATGGGCTCGTGTTTTTTCATGGTAAATAAATTTAATGATGAGTACAAACATATATATTTTTTCTTTCACGGCAAAAATAATTATATAGTTTTACTTCTTCATATTGTTTTCATGAAACCATTTTTTGCCTTTCTGCTTTCCCTCGTGGTTGTTTTGTCGTATTCCCGGAATACCCGGACTGGCGATTCTTTAGAAAATCTTTTGCGCTCGGCTAAAGAGGATACGCAAAAAATCCAACTGCTGTATAAATTATACAATGTTTGGTCAGATATTAATCAGGACACAGCCATACAGTATGCCGGGCAAGCGCTTGCAGTATCGAAAAAAATACATTCTGAAAAAAATATAGCAAAAAGTTACCGGCTAATGGGAATGGGGCAGCAGGCGAAAGGAAAGTATGATAAGGCGCTTGAGTTTTTTTTACAGTCATTGAAAATAAGTGAAGAGATTGGCGATAAAAAATTAACCGGTGCATCCCTTCTCGGTATTGGAAATATATATTATTTACAAGGAGCTTTTGACAAAGCAATTGAATATTATTTTTCAGCAGCAAAATTGCTTGAACTGCTGAATGATAAACCGGCACTCGCGGCTGTTTACGGAAATATGGGCAACGTATATTCCGAAAAAAAGGATTTCGAGCAATCCCTTGCTTATCATAAGAAATCACTGGCGATTGAACAGACATTAAAAAATAAAGAAGGCATTGCAACAAGTTTACAAAGTATCGGGAACGTATATGGATTTAAAGAGGATTATGTCAGCGCAATTTATTATTCTGAAAATGCACTCAAACTTTTTGAAGAAACCAACAGCCCCGATATTGCCGCCTGTCTGATAAACCTTGGGATATATTATACCAAACAGAAAAAATATTCGCAGGCGGAGAAATCCATTAAAAGAGCGCTGGATATTTCTATTAAATCAGGCGTTAAGGATTATATGAAAGAATGTTATAATTCTTTATCGGATGTGTATGCCGCAGAAAATAATTTCAAAAATGCCTATGAATACCATAAGTTGTACTCCGATACCAAAGACAGTTTGCTCAACGAAGAATCCTCCAAGCAAATTGCCGAAATGCAAACCAAATACGAAACGGAGAAGAAAGAACAGCAAATTACTTTATTGAATAAAGACAAAGAACTTCAGGATGCACAATTGAACAGACAGAAAATTGTGATTTGGTCTGTTGCCGGAGGATTTTTAATTGTGTTCGTGCTTTCCATTTTTATTTTCCGCGAGCGGAAAAAATCAGAAAAACTTCTACTGAATATTCTCCCCGTTGAAACTGCCAGAGAACTAAAAGCAAATGGAAAAGCTACAGCAAAACATTACGAAAGCGTAACCGTAATGTTCACCGACTTCAAAGGGTTCACTACCATTGCTGAAAAACTTTCAGCGGAGGAATTGGTTTCAGAATTAGATTTTCTTTTCAAAAAGTTTGATGAAATCATTTCCAAGTACAACATCGAAAAAATAAAAACGATTGGCGATGCGTATATGTGTGCAAGCGGACTTCCGACTCCGAATTCAAACCATGCAGAAGAAATTGTAAAAGCCGGAATCGAAATCCAATCGTGGATGAAAGAGCAGAATAATAAATGGAGCTTGAGAATGGGAATTCATTCAGGGCCTGTCACGGC
>JACQAL010000022.1 GCA_016195025.1 Bacteroidota bacterium
AATGATGATGTAGTGTTAATGTTCGGTAATAACTCGCCACGAGTTATTCTGAACATTAATACTGTTGCTCTAAAACAAAAAATGTAACTTTAAACTCTAAACCAAAAATCGCCTTGTTGCGCTAAGGCCTTGAATGCACCTTACAGGTTACGGTATGCAGGTGACACGTTACCACGCACTCGTTACGCGTAACAGAATGCTTGTTACTCGTAACGAGACACTGGTTGCAGCGCACCATGCACTGAATCTCAGGCGCGGAATGCCGGGTGCTAAGTAACCGCCCGATTTAATTCTTCTCGATTTGAATATGCCAAAGAAAGACGGGCGTTCTGCGCTAAGGGAAATAAAAGGAGACGAGCGTTTTCAAAAACTGAACGTAGTTATTTTTTCAACTTTTATTTCCATCGAAGATAAATTATACACGACTTCGCTCGGAGTTTCACAGCATATCACAAAACCTTTTGACTTCAGCGAACTGGTTGAAAAAATAAAATCTGTTTGCAACTCTTTTGCTGTAACCGAATCGCATGAATAAATTTATGGAATTCGAAAAAATAAATAACCTTGACGCGCTGATGATTGCCTGTCCGACAAAGTACGGACTCCGTAACTCCGTTCGGAGCGGAATAATTTTATGCGCGTTTGTGCTTCTGGCGGTTGGCACAGCAAGGTAAAAACATTACAAAGTTTTATTTACGGTTTTCCCTTTTCCGAATTTAGGATTGAACAGCGGTTTTCCTTTTATGCCGGTGAGAATGAGAGAAAACTCAAATGCTCCTCTGCCATTGGTGTAATTATTCAGGTAAGAAGTGTTAATATCATAACTGAATGTAAAAACATGCTGCTCGTATTTTCCTCCCAACTGAATTATAATTGCGTCTTTGTTTCTGTAATTTAATCCGCCCAGCAAATCATACTTGGTATCTTTCAGATGATAAAATCCAAGCGCTCCAATATTCAGTTCGCGCGCTTTTCCCTGCATCATGAATAAAATCATGGGAACAGCAGTTATTTCTTCGGTGATTTTATAATCAGCGCCAAGTTCATACACCCATCGCATCGGAATATTATCTTTTACATTTCCGGTGAGCGATTGATTGGGTTTGGTCAGATGGTAAACGGAATAGCCCGCCCAGGGTTGAACTTTCCAGTCCTCTTTTTTGTATTTGTAAAACACGCCCATGTTCGCATCGAGTTTGAGCAAACTGGTTTTGCCAAAATTTTCTCCGCTCGAAATGTTCTGGTCAAAGCCGGTGGGATTATCGGTGGAAAACTGGTTATCGTATGTAAAATGATTCGGGTCAAAACTTTTATAAATAATTCCCAACTGCATGCCCACCGAAAGATTATGCGGGCTGTTCAGTTCATTGGTAATTTTATAAGCGGCAGAAGGCATGAAGTTAATCGTATTAAATCCCCCGGTGCCGTTGCGGTTGTGAATTAAATATCCACCCAATCCATATTGCTTGTAAGGCATATCGTACGCAAGATAATAAGTTGAAAAAGGTTTTACACCGAGCGAACGCCATTGCGAACGGTAATCGGAATAAATGCGGTAATCGGCTGCGTTGCCGAAATAAACTCCGGTGAGCGCGGGATTAAAGTAATGCGGTGTGGCATCGTACTGCGAAAGATGAAAATCCTGCGCAACAGATTTCTGCCGGAAGAAAATCAGCAGGCAGATGCAAATGAGTAGTGAAAAATATTTTTTCATTTCGAAATTTTTTATCTGATAATTGTTACATCACCTTTTTTATTTATTTCTTCATCTCCGAAAGTTGTTCCCGTAAGCGTATAAACATATCTTCCTGCCGGCTCAAGTTTTCCTTTGTACGTTCCATCCCAACCCTGGGTTTGGTCGGTGGCATGGAAAAGTTCATTGCCCCACTCGTTGTAAATTCTCCAATCCATTTCTTTCAGCGGACCGCCACGCACTTTCAGAATATCATTCACACCGTCTCCGTTTGGCGTGAAAGCAGAGGGAACCGCCACAATATTTGTGTTGAAGATGAAAGAATATTTTGCAGTGTCGGGACATCCATCGTTGTTAGTTACAATCAGCATCACATCCAGCGTTCCGTTTTGGTTAAACTGATGCGAAGGATTTTCCTGCGTGCTTGAATTTCCATCGCCAAAATTCCAAAGCCATGAAGTGGCATTCGATGAGTGGTCAACAAAATCAATCACCGCTCCTACATTATAGGTTCCGTTGTTCGGAGAAAAATCAGCCGAAGGCGGAGCAGTTACGGTCAGCGTATAAGCGGCAACGGATGAACATCCGCCCGAAGTGGTAACGGTGTGAGTAATCACATACGTTCCCGAAGCAGAATAAGTGTGAGATGGATTGCAACTTGCCGAACTTATTGGCGAGCCGTCACCAAAATCCCAAACGCAATTTGAAATGGTATCTCCGTTTGCAACGAAAGAAGAATCAGTAAACGCATAGGAGAAATTGCAATTGCCCGTGTGGCTGAATGCGGCAATAACTCCTTTTACAGGAGTTACCGTATCAGTAAATGTAGAAGTGCATCCGGAATCGGAAGTAACCGTAAGCACAACAATATAATTTCCGAGCGAATCATAATGATGCACAGGATTTTGCAAAGAAGAAATATTATTTGCTCCCGAAGCCGTGTCTCCGAAATTCCAGTTCCACGAAATAATATTTCCGCCTGCAATCGTGGATGTATTGGTGAAGAACATCGTGTCAACTGCGCAAGTGGTCACGAAACTAAATGAAGCAGCGGGAGAAGGATTTATGGTAATGATGTGCACTGCAGTATCGATCAAGCCAAGATTTGTAAACACAATCAGCGAAACAGTATCTGTTCCCGATTGCGAATAGGTGTGCGAAGGATTCTGAACATTATCAGTTCCTCCGTCACCAAAACTCCAGTTCCACGAAACAATGCTGTCGCCCTGCATCACAAAAGAAATATCGGTGAAGGAAATAGTTTGCCCGGTGCAAACGGAAGAAGAAGAAATAAATCCTGCCGTTACATGACTGCATGGTGCAACCGTATCGCTGAATATATCCGTGCATCCTGAATCAGATACAACGGTAAGTGTTACAGTATAAGTTCCTGTTGCAGTATAATTGTGCGCGGGGTTTTGCAATGCGCTTGTGTCTCCGTCTCCGAAATTCCAGTTCCACGAAATAATATTTCCGCTT
Source organism: Bacteroidota bacterium (assembly GCA_016195025.1). Taxonomy (NCBI): domain Bacteria; kingdom Pseudomonadati; phylum Bacteroidota; species Bacteroidota bacterium. The sequence goes on from JACQAL010000022.1 coordinate 3,173, forward strand.
GCAATGGTGGAAGTATTCGTGAAGAACACAGAATCTTTCTGGCAATCCACCGAGAATGTAAACGAAGCCGCAGGAGTTGGATTGATGTTTACAATATGATAAGCCGTATCGGTGCAGCCGATGCTTGAAGTTACAATCAGCGTTACGGAATCTGTTCCTGAAACAGAATAAGTGTAAGAAGGATTCTGCACGGTGTCATTTCCTCCGCCAATGGTCCAGTTCCACGCAACAATGGAATCATTCACGCTGATAACCGAAGAAGTGTCGGTGAAAGTAATGGACTGCCCGGTACAAATTTTAGAATAAGAAAATCCGGCAACGGGCGATCTTCCGATGGAAAGAATCATTGTATCGCTTACCGCAAGGCACTGGCCATTTCCGGTAGAAGTGAGAACAAGTGTTACACTTCCTGCAACTGCATCGGCTGTGCTTGGCGTGTAAACAGCATTGAGCGTGGAATCATTCGGAACAAAAGTTCCGGTGCCGCTTGTTGTCCACACACCGCCCGTTGCAGCTGAATTAATTGAACCGTTAAGCGCAAGAGAAAGCCCTTCGCAAATAGCAGTGTCATTTCCAGCAAACACATCGGGTGCATCGGTAATGATGAGAAGCATTGTATCGGTAATGGCATTGCATCCTTTCGTTGAAGTGAGCACAAGTGTAATTGTTCCTGCAGCAGTATCACCTGCGCTGGGCGTATATACTGCATTCAATGCAGAACTGTCGGGAGCAAAAGTTCCGCTTCCGCTGGTTGTCCAGTAACCGGTGGTTGAACCAACTGTTATGCTTCCTGTCAATGCAACGGCAGCATTATTCGCGCAAACAGTTAAATCAATTCCGGCATTTACAACGGGAAGAGGCGTGATAATTATTTGCACCGTATCGGTTACCGCCAGGCAAGTTCCGTTGTTGGTGGAAGAGAGAACCAATGTAACTCCTCCGGCTGCAGTATCAGCGGAACTTAAAATGTAACTTGCATTCAGCGTGGAATCATTGGGAACAAAAGTTCCGCTTCCGAGCGTTGACCATTGTCCCGTTGTTGTGCCCACCGAAACAGAACCGTTTAACTGAGCAATGGTGTCGCCCTGGCAAATCGTAACATTTGCTCCGGCATTTACAACAGGCGGAGCAGTGAAAAATACCATCACCGAATCTGTATCGCCCGGGCATATTCCTTGTCCGCCAGTAATAAGAAGAAGAGTTACACTTCCCGCAGTAGTATCGGCACTGCTTGGAATATAATTTCCGTTCAGCGTGGTATCGTTCGGCACAAAAGTTCCGGTGCCGCTTGTTTGCCAAACTCCGGATGACGTGTAGAACACCTGCCCGTTCAGCGGAGCAACGAGATTATTTTTACAAACAAAAATATCTGCTCCTGCATTTGCTGCGGGCTGAGGAGTAATATTCACCGTCATTGTATCGGAAGAAGCAGGGCAAGGACCATTATTCGTGGAAGAAAGCACGAGTGAAATAATAGAATCGCCCGGAGCAAATCCATAATCAGCGCCAAGAATTGTATCGGCAGGAGAAAATGCTCCGTGTCCGGCAGGAAGAGTTGACCATATTCCGGTTCCGGCTCCGCCCGAAATAATTCCATTCAGTTGAAGTTGAATTCCGCAAATGCTCGTGTCATTTCCTGCAAAAGCAAGAGGCGGCTGCATCACAAAAATTTTCATCTTATCAGAAACCGCAAGGCAATTTCCGTTGCCGGTGGAAGTGAGCGTGAGCGTAATGCTTCCCGCAGCGCTGTCAGCAGCGCTTAAATTATACGTTGCATTCAGCGTGGTGTTGTTCGGAGAAAAAGTTCCGCTTCCCGAAGTTGTCCACTGCCCGGTGGTGGCTCCGCCAGTAACAGAACCGTTCAATACTGCGGACATAGTTCCTGCGCAAACAGTTTGGTCTATGCCGGCATTCACCACAGGTTTCGGAGTGAAAGTTACATTGAGCGAATCGGAAGCAGGAGCGCAGCCCTGCAGCGATGTAAGCGTAATGGTTATGCTTCCCGAAGAAATATCCGAAGCGCTCGGAATGTATGAAGCGTTCAGTGAAGAATCATTCGGCATAAAAGTTCCGGTTCCGGCAGTGGTCCACAAGCCCGCTCCGGTGGAAGAGGTTCCGGTGAGCGTAACCGTTGCATTGTTCGCGCAAAGAGTTTGGTCGGCACCGGCATTTACATTCGGAGTGTTGGTGAACGTGAGCAGCAATGTATCTGAAACCGGATTGCACAATCCATTGTTTGCAGAAGAGAGAATAAGTTGCACACTTCCCGCGCTTGTATCGGCATTGCTCGGGGTGTAAGTTGTGCTGAGCGAATTGCTGTTGGCAAAAGTTCCGCTTCCGAGCGTTGTCCATGTTCCGCTTCCGGTGGAAGAATTTCCGTTCAGTGTTGCTACCAGATTCGAAAAGCAAATGAGTTGGTCAGGACCTGCATCCACAATGGGTGCATGATTGATAGTGATGAGCATTGAATCGCTCACTGCAAGGCATCCTCCGTTTCCGGTGGTGGTAAGAATAATAGTTACACTTCCCGCAGTGGTATCGGCAGCGCTAGGAGTGTACGTGGCATTCATGGTGGAAGTATCAGGAGAAAAAGTTCCGCTTCCGAGAGTTGTCCATCCTGCGCCCGATGAAACAGTGAATGAACCGTTCAGCGTGACAACCGCATTGTTCGCGCAAACAGTTTGGTCTGCGCCTGCATTTGCAGTGGGTGATGGTGCAAAAGAAACTTTCATTGTGTCTTTAACCGGGTTGCAGGTTCCGTTCTTTGTGGAAGTGAGAATAATATTTATTGTTCCGGCAGAAATATCAGCAGCGCTCGGAACATACGTTGTATTCAGCAACGAAGCATTTGTGAAAGTTCCCGAACCGTTTGTAGTCCATGCTCCCGAACCCGTATTGGAAGTTCCGCTTAAATAAACCGTATCATTATTAGAGCAAACCGTTGTATCATTTCCGGCAAACACAATGGGTTTGTCAATATAAGTAATCACCAGTGTGCTGGTAACAGCCGCGCAGTTTCCATTGTTGGCTGAAGTAAGTGTGAGCGTAACACTTCCTGCTGTTGTGTCTGCAGTACTTGACATATATGTTGCGTTCAGCGTGTTTGCATTCGGATTAAAAGTTCCGCTGCCCGATGTGCTCCACGTTCCGCTTCCGGTGGAAGAAGTTCCGTTCAGCGGAACATTCGCATTGTTCTTGCACGCAACGGTGCTTGCTCCGGCATTTACATTCGGTGCTTTTGTGATGGTAAGCATCATTGTATCTGAAACTGCATTGCAAAGCCCGTTTCCTGTGGTGGTGAGAACAATAGTTACGCTTCCCGAAGAAGTATCGGCAGAGCCGGGATTATAAGTTGCATTCATCGTGATGTTGTCGGGAGAAAAAGTTCCGTCACCGGAAGTTGACCATTGCGCTCCGGAAGAAACAGTGAACGAGCCGCTGAGAATAACTCCGGCATTGTTCGAGCAAACGGTTTGGTCGGCACCGGCATTTGCGGTGGGCGCAGGAGTGATGGTGATGGTCATCTGGCTGGAAACTGCAATGCATCCTCCGTTGTTCAATGTTGTTAAAGTAAGTGCAACGCTTCCGGCAGAAATATCAGACGCACTCGGAGTGTAAGTTGCATTGAGCGTGTTTGAGTTCGGAGAAAAAATTCCGGTTCCAAGGGATGACCAGTGCCCGCTTCCGGTGGAAGAAGTCCCGCTGAGAGCAACAACGGAATTATTAGCGCACACGGTTTGATTTCCTCCGGCACTGGCAGTAGGAGGCGCGGTGAAAATAATTGCCACGGTATCTTTTTCTGCATTGCAGTTTCCATTTCCGGTAGTAGTGAGAATGAGGTTCACGCTGCCGGCAGAAATATCAGCAGCGCCCGGAACATACGTTGCGTTGAGCGTAGTGTTGTTCGGAGAAAAAGTTCCGCTTCCGAGTGTGCTCCATGTTCCGGTTCCGGTGGAAGAACTTCCGTTCAATGAAGCGTTCGCATTATTGGAACAGACAGAAATATCTGCGCCTGCATTTGCAACCGGAGCATGTGTGATTGTAACTTTCATTGTATCGGTAGCGGGGCTGCAACTTCCAACGCCAGTAGTTGTGAGAACAAGAGTAACCGTTCCTGCTGTAGTGTCGGCAGCGCTCGGATGATACACTGCATTCAGCGTGCTTGAATTCGGAGTGAATGTTCCGGTTCCGGAAGAAGCCCAGTTTCCTCCGGTAGCGGAAGAATTTACCGAGCCGTTGAGTGCAACATCGGCATTGTTCGCACAAACAGTTTGGTCTGCGCCTGCATTGGCGGTGGGCGCATGCGTGATGGTAACGGTCATGCTGCTGACAGCCGCAGGGCATCCTCCGTTGTTGGTGGAAGTGAGCGTGAGTGTAACTTTTCCCGTTGCAGTATCGGCATTGCTTGGAATATAATTTCCGTTCAGCGTGGTGTTGCCCGGAATAAATCCTCCGCTGCCGGAAGTTGACCATATTCCAGTGGTGCTTCCTCCGGAAACATTTCCGTTGAGCGACACGGTTGAATTATTTCCGCACACCGTTTGATTGGCTCCGGCATTTGCCGTGATGCCTTGTGTTACAATTACATTCTTTATTGCATTATTGCTTATACATCCGGCAGAAGAAGTTGCAGTCACAGTATAATTTCCCGCATTCGCGGAAGTTGCCGAAGCAATGGTTGGATTTTGCAATGTAGAAGTAAAACTATTTGGTCCGCTCCAATTATAAGTTGCCCCTGAAATGGTGGTTGCACTTAAACTAATCGTACTTCCCGTGCAAACAGGGCTGTTTGCTCCGGCAGATATTACAGGAGTTTGATTAATGGTTACCGAAACTGTTGCAGTAGAACTGCCGCATCCTCCCACCAATGCAGTTACTGAATAAGTTCCGCTCATCGCAGTTGTCACACTTGAGATAGTTGGATTTTGTGAAGTGGAAGTATAACTGAGAGGACCACTCCATGAATAAGTTGCTCCTGAAATTGTGCTTGCCGTGAGTGATAAAATTTTTCCGGAGCAAACAGGGCTGTTGCTTCCCGCAGTGGGCGAAGATGGAGTTTGATTAATCGTAACACTCGTAGTCGCGTCTGTGCTTGTGCATCCGCTTACCGTTGCATTCACAGTATAGGTGCCGGCATCTGAAGTGGAAGCACTGGCAATAGTGGGATTTTGCAATGTGGAAGAAAAACCATTCGGTCCATTCCACGAATAAGTTGCGCCTGTAATTGTACTTGCTGTCAAACTCAATGTTGAACCGGAACAAATCGGAGAATTATTTCCTGCGGTGGGAGCAGAAGGTGTTTGATTAATAGTTACAGAAGTAGTTGCAGCCGGACCTGTGCATCCGTTTTCCGTAGCCGTAACCGAGTAAGTTCCATTGGCAGCGGTAGTAACGCTTGCAATGGTTGGATTCTGCGAAGCGGAAGTAAAACCATTGGGACCATTCCATGAATAAGAAGGGCTTCCCGAAGTTGCCGCAGTAAGCGAAAGTGTTTGCCCGGAACAAACCGGAGAGTTGCTGGATGCAGCAGGCGCAGATGGAGTTTGATTGATGGTAACCGCCACCGTTCCCGCAGCACCCGGGCATCCGCTCACAGTTGCCGTAACGGAATAGGTTCCGCTTGCGGCAGTGGTAACAGAAGAGATAACAGGATTCTGGGCAGTGGAAGTAAAACTATTGGGTCCGCTCCACGAATAAGTTGCTCCTGAAATAGTGCTTGCAGTAAGTGATACTGTTTGTCCCGAACAAACCGGAGAATTACTTCCTGCAGAAGGAGCCGCAGGCAGCGGAGTAATGCTCACGGAAGTTGTTCCCGCAGGACCGGTGCATCCGGCAACTGAAGTAGCCGTTACGGAATAAGTTCCCGCAGCCGCAGAAGTTACTGCGCTGATGACAGGATTTTGCAACGCAGAAGTAAAACCATTCGGACCATTCCAACTATAAGTAGAGCCAACCGAACTTGCCGTCAAACTCAAATCATTTCCATCGCATACCGGAGAATTGCTTCCCGCCACAGGAGCCGAAGGAGTTTGATTCACGGTAACAAAAACAGTCGCAGAAGGACTGGTGCAGCCGCTCACTTTTGCCGTTACAGAATACGTTCCCGCAGCAGCAGTAGTGACGGAAGCAATCGTTGGGTTCTGAGTTGCAGAAGTAAAACTATTGGGACCGTTCCAACTATACGTGGCGCCTGTTACCGTAGTTGCCGTCAGCGAAAGCGTTTGACCTGAACATACAGGGGAATTGCTCGAAGCAGGCGAAGGCGAGGAAGGAATTACATTTATTGTTACCGATGTAGTGGCGGTATTGCTCACGCATCCGTTGGAAGAAGAAGTTACATTCACGGAATATGTTCCCGCATTATCCGTTGTCACACCCGCAATAGTGGGATTCTGCAAAGAAGAAGTAAACGAGTTAGGCCCGCTCCACGAATACGTAGTTCCCGAAATTAAATTTGAACTCAGCGACAACGTAAATCCTACGCACACGGGCGAATTGCTCGATGGAGATGGAGTGGCGGGTGTGGGATTTACCGTTATGGAAATAGGAACTACCGGTCCTGTGCATCCCGAAACAGTTGAAGTAACAGAATAAGTTCCGCTTCCTGCAGTAGTGATTGCAACAATCACAGGATTCTGGTCAGTGGAAGTGAAACTGTTCGGACCTGTCCAATTATAAGCCGCGCCTGAAATGGTGCTTGCGGTTAAACTCAAGTCCTTCCCCGAACACACAGGTGAATTACTTCCCGCAGTTGGAGAAGTGGGAGCAGAAATAGTTACACTCACAGTTCCAGCAGGCCCGGTGCAGCCGCTTTTTGTTGCCGTTACAGAATAAGTTCCCGCATTATCAGTAGTAACGGAAGCAATGGTCGGGTTCTGAAGCGTGGAAGTAAAACTGTTCGGCCCGTTCCAATTATACGTTGCGCCAGCAAGGGTACTCGCAGTTAAACTCAATGTAACTCCGGTGCAAAGAGGACTGTTGCTGGATGCTGTGGGTGCGGATGGAGTTTGATTCACCGTAACAGAAATGGTTGCCGTGGAACTTGTGCATCCGGCAGCAGAAGTTATCGAAACCGAATACGTGCCTCCTGCAGCAGTGCTCACGCCTGAAAGAACCGGGTCTTCATCGGTGGAAGTAAAACTGTTCGGCCCTTTCCAATTATAAGTTACGCTTGCCACCGTGCTTGCATCGAGCGATAAATTATTTCCGGAACAAACCGGAGAATTGCTCGAGAGCGGAGTGGGCGGAGAAGGCGTTTGATTAATCGTAACCGCAACAGTTCCTGTGCTGCTCGATACGCATCCGGGAACAGATATATATAAGGAATAAGTTCCCGCAGCGGCAGAAGAAACACCCGCAATGGTTGGATTCTGCAGGGAAGAAGTAAAACTATTCGGTCCGCTCCAGTTATAAGAGCCGGCAGGAACAGAGGATGTTGTTAAACTTAATGTCTTGCCTGTGCACACAGGGCTGTTGCTTCCCGGAGAGGGAGTGGCAGGGGCAGTATTCACCACCACGCTTGTTGTTCCCGCAGGACCGGTGCATCCGCTCACAGTTGCAGTTACGGAATAAGTTCCGCCAGCGGCAGAAGTAACAGCGGAGATAACAGGATTCTGCGCAGCAGAAGTAAAACTATTTGGTCCGTTCCAATTATACGTTGCTCCCGAAATGGTGCTTGCTGTCAAACTCAAATCACCTCCTAAACAAACAGGAGAATTACTTCCCGCGGTGGGCGCAGCAGGAATCGGATTTACTGTTACGGAAGTGGTAGTGGTCGGATTACTTGTGCAGCCATTGACAGCCGTTACGGTAACAGAATAAGTTCCCGATGCCGCAGTGGTAGCAGCCGTGATAGTTGGGTTCTGCAATGTGGAAGAAAAACCATTGGGTCCGTTCCATTGATAAGTTACTCCGGCAACTGTGGAAGCAGTGAGAGAAAGATTTTGCCCGTCACAAATGGGCGAATTGCTTCCCGCAGTGGAAGCAGAAGGAGAAACATTTATTGCGACCACTGTTGTTCCCGCAGGTCCCGTGCATCCTGAAACAGTTGCCGTAACAGAATAAGTTCCGGCTGCCGCAGTGGTTACGCTTGCAATGGTTGGATTCTGCAACGTAGAAGTGAAACTGTTTGGTCCGTTCCAATTATAAGTTGCACCGCTGACAGTGCTCGCAGTCAAACTCAACGTGTAGCCCGTACAAACTGTGCTATTGCTTCCCGCGCTGGGCGCTGCAGGCGGAGGGCTAATGGTTACACTCACTGTTCCGGCAGCACCGGTGCATCCGCCAACAGTGGCAGTTACAGAATAAGTTCCGTCTTCTGCAGTGGTTACACTTGATATAGTAGGATTCTGATTTGCTGAAGTGAAACTGTTCGGACCATTCCATGAATAGGTTGCGCCTGAAATGGTGCTTGCAGTCAAACTCAATGTTGTTCCCGTGCAAAGCGGACCATTGCTTCCCGCAGTGGGAGCCGCAGGAGTTTGGTTTATGGTAACACTGGTAGTTGCAGTGGAACTGGTGCAGCCGTTTGTGGTGGCAGTTACGGAATAGGTTCCGCCTGCGGCAGTGGTTACACTTGCTATGGTAGGATTCTGCGAAGCGGAAGTAAAACTATTCGGTCCATTCCACGAATAAGTAGTTCCGGTGGAAGTGGCGGTTAAACTCAATGTTTGCCCGGAACAAACCGTGCTGTTGCTTCCCGCAGTTGGTGCGGCTGGAGTTTGCTGAATGGTAACGCTTGTTGTTGCTGTGGAACTGGTGCATCCGTTTGTAGTTGCCGTAACAGAATAAGTTCCATTCGCGGCAGTAGTTACACTTGATATAGTAGGATTCTGAGAAGCGGAAGTAAAACTATTCGGACCGTTCCACGAATAAGTCGTTCCGCTGGAAGTGGCGGTTAAACTCAGCGTTTGCCCCGAACAAACGGTGCTGTTGCTTCCCGGGGTGGGCGCAACAGGAGTTTGATTAATTGCAACCACAGTGATCGCATCCGGTCCCACACATCCGTTAACCGAAGCAGACACTGTATAAGTTCCGGCAGCGGCAGTTGTAACGCTTGCAATAGTTGGATTCTGCAGTGTAGAAGTGAAACTATTCGGACCGCTCCATGAATACACCGCGCTCGAAACAGAATTGGAAGTCAAAGAAAGTGTTTTGCCGGAACAAACCGTTGAGTTGCTTCCGGGAGTCAGCGCAGAAGGAGTTTGGGTAATCGTAACACTGGTTGTTCCTGCTGCGCTTGTGCATCCGTTTGTTGTGGCAGTAACAGAATAAGTTCCGCCTGCGGCAGTAGTTACACTTGATATGGTAGGATTCTGAGAAGCGGAAGTAAAACTGTTGGGACCGTTCCACGAGTAAGTTGTTCCTGTAGAAGTGGCGGTTAAACTCAATGTTTGTCCCGAGCAAACTGTGCTGTTGCTTCCCGCAGTTGGTGCGGCTGGAGTTTGCTGAATGGTAACGCTCGTTGTTGCAGTAGCACTGGTACATCCGTTTGTAGTTGCCGTTACAGAATAAGTTCCGCCTGCGGCAGTGGTGACACTTGAAATAGTAGGATTCTGAGAAGCGGAAGTAAAACTATTCGGTCCGTTCCACGAATAAGTAGTTCCGGTGGAAGTGGCGGTTAAACTTAGTGTTTGCCCTGAGCAAACTGTGCTGTTGCTTCCCGCAGTTGGTGCAGCCGGAGTTTGCTGAATGGTAACGCTCGTTGTTGCTGTGGAACTGGTGCATCCGTTTGTGGTTGCAGTAACAGAATAAGTTCCGCCTGCGGCAGTGGTTACACTTGCTATGGTAGGATTCTGCGAAGCGGAAGTAAAACTATTCGGTCCATTCCACGAATAAGTTGTTCCGGTGGAAGTGGCGGTTAAACTCAATGTTTGTCCCGAGCAAACGGTGCTGTTGCTTCCCGCAGCAGGAGCAACGGGAGTTTGCTGAATGGTAACGCTCGTTGTTGCAGTGGAACTGGTGCATCCGTTTGTGGTGGCAGTTACAGAATACGTTCCGTCTGCGGCAGTGGTTACACTTGCTATAGTAGGATTCTGATTGGTAGAAGTAAAACTATTGGGACCATTCCATGAATAAGTTGTTCCGGTGGAAGTAGCCGTTAAACTCAGTGTTTGTCCCGAGCAAACAGTTGAATTACTTCCCGCAGTTGGCGCTGCCGGAGTTTGCTGAATGGTAACGCTCGTTGTTGCAGTTGAACTTGTACAACCATTAGTAGTTGCCGTTACAGAATAGGTTCCGCTTGCCGCGGTGGTGACAGGTGAAATAGTTGGATTTTGTAAGGCAGAAGCGAAACTATTCGGTCCGTTCCACGAATAAGATGTTCCGGTGGAAGTAGCAGTTAAACTCAGCGCTTGTCCTGAGCAAACGGTGCTGTTGCTTCCTGCAGTTGGCGCAGCGGGAGTTTGCTGAATGGTAACGCTTGTTGTTGCAGTGGAACTGGTGCATCCGTTTGTTGTTGCAGTCACGGAATAGGTTCCACCTGCGGCAGTGGTTACACTTGCTATAGTAGGATTCTGCGAAGCGGAAGTAAAACTATTCGGTCCGTTCCAAGAATAAGTAGTTCCGGTGGAAGTGGCAGTTAAACTCAATGTTTGCCCCGAGCAAACTGTGCTGTTGCTTCCCGCAGCAGGCGCGGCTGGAGTTTGCTGAATGGTAACGCTTGTTGTTGCCGTGGAACTCGTGCATCCGTTTGTGGTGGCAGTTACGGAATATGTTCCGCCTGCGGCAGTGGTTACACTTGCTATAGTAGGATTCTGTGAAGCGGAAGTAAAACTATTGGGACCGTTCCACGAGTAAGTTGTTCCGGTGGAAGTGGCGGTTAAACTCAATGTTTGTCCCGAGCAAACCGTGCTGTTGCTTCCCGCAGTTGGTGCAACCGGGGTTTGCTGAATGGTAACGCTCGTTGTTGCTGTGGAACTGGTGCATCCGTTTGTGGTTGCAGTTACGGAATAAGTTCCACCTGCGGCAGTGGTTACACTTGCTATAGTAGGATTCTGTGAAGCGGAAGTAAAACTATTGGGACCGTTCCATGAATAAGTTGTTCCGGTGGAAGTGGCGGTTAAACTCAATGTTTGCCCTGAGCAGACAGTTGAATTGTTTCCCGCAACGGGAGCAGCGGGAGTTTGCTGAATGGTAACGCTCGTTGTTGCTGTGGAACTGGTGCATCCGTTTGTGGTGGCAGTAACAGAATACGTTCCGCCTGCGGCAGTAGTCACACTTGAAATGGTAGGATTCTGTGAAGCGGAAGTAAAACCATTCGGACCATTCCACGAATAAGTAGTTCCTGTGGAAGTAGCAGTTAAACTTAATGTTTGCCCCGAGCAGACAGTTGAATTGCTTCCCGCAGCAGGCGCAGCCGGAGTTTGCTGAATGGTAACGCTTGTTGTTCCTGCTGCGCTGGTGCAGCCGCTCACAGTTGCCGTTACAGAATAAGTTCCGTTTGCGGCAGTGGTCACGCTTGCTATAGTAGGATTCTGCGAAGCGGAAGTGAAACTATTGGGACCATTCCACGAATAGGTGGCGCCTGCAACAGTGCTGGAAGAAAGAGAAAGTGTTTGCCCCGAACAAACGGTGCTGTTGCTGCTTGCCGAGGGAGCGGAAGGAGTTTGCGTTACCGTTACGCTTACTGTTCCCGCTGAGCCGGTGCATCCGCTCACGGTGGCGGTAACGGAATACGTTCCTGCTGCATCAGTGGTGATACTGCTGATGGTTGGATTCTGCGAAGCGGAAGTAAAACTATTGGGTCCGTTCCAACTATACGTTGCGCCAGCAATGGTGCTTGAAGACAAACTCAATGTTTGCCCCGAGCAAACCGGATTGGGAGTGGCCGATGCCGTGGGAGCGGCAGGCGTTTGATTCACCGTGACGGAGCCCGTTCCCGCAGTGCTGGTGCAGCCGCTGGTAGTGGCGGTAACGGAATAAGTTCCGTTTCCCGCAGTGGTAATGCTTGCTATGGTTGGATTCTGATTAGTGGAAGTAAAACTGTTCGGTCCGTTCCACGAATAAGTTGTGCCGGTGCTCGATGCCGATAAACTTAATGTTTGCCCCGAGCAAACGGGGTTGGGAGTACCCGTAACAGTAGGAGGTGAAGGAGTAACTTGTGATGCGACATTCACCGTTTGCGTAACTGCCGCGCAACTGCTTATTGTGTCCATTACGGTTACTGTATAATTTCCCACTCCGGCAGAAATAGAAGAAGTGGTGGCTCCCGTGTTCCATGTAAAAGTATAAGGCGATGCGCCTCCCGAAGGCGTTGCCTGCAGGGTTACGTTGGGTCCTCCCGTGCATATAACAGGGCTGGAAGGAGAAATTGAAACCGTGAGCGCGGGAGAAACATATACTCTTGCCGTATCGCAATAATTTCCGCTGCTGCAGCCGGTAAATTGTCCGCATGCCGTGTATTTAATAACGGCTGGCGCTCCCACACCGGGAGTTACGGTGGTGGTGTTGCAACTGGTGCAACTCAAATAGGAATTATACTGCCCCGGTGTTCCCGGGTAAACTGAATTCCAGGTAACGTTGGTAAGCCCGTTTGCCGTAAGGGTTCCTCCGCATCCTATGCGAATGCCTTTGCTTTGCGTTACGGAATAGCCGCTGCTGGCTGAAATGGTATCTTCGTCCGCATCGCCTCCCGCTTTGCAGTAGGTAATACAGAAAGTGGTAAAACCGCCCGCGCATGCCTTTGTTCCTATGGAAGTGGGGTTACCGCAGCCGGCAAAACAAGTATCTATGGAGTAAACTCCGCCACCGGGAGGAGCCGGTTTAACGTTAAAGCCCAGTTGTGTGGTTTTGGGATTAACTGTAATATTAAACTTAATGCATTTGTCCGGGCTGCTTGCACCGCAGCAGAGCCCGTTGCGGGGACCCACGCTGAGAATTACAGTGGTATCGGAATTTTTGGAAAAATCAACCGTATATACAGGAACAGTTCCATCGCAGTTTCCGCAAGTGGTGCACGATTGCGCTGCTGCTTCTTTTGCAAGAGGCAGAGAAAGCAAAATGGTTATAAAAATAAACCTGTAAAAACGCATCAAATTATAAATAGGGAATTAGAAGTTATATATGCCTTGTCGAACGTAAAAAACGTTCAAAAGGTTTCAAAATCTTTTCAAAAAGCTTCATTGATTTGTAATGCTGCCAAAGTAGTATTTTTTGTTGAATATTGAGGTTTTAATTTTCGCAATCGGAAATTGCCGTACCAACGGTGGCGTGGTTGGTACGAACGCTGACGATTGCCGTACCAACGGTGACGTGGTTGGTACGAACGCTGACGATTGCCGCACCAACGGTGGCGTGGTTGGTACGAACGCTGGCGATTGCCGTACCAACGGTGACGTGGTTGGTACGAACGCTGACGATTGCCGCACCAACGGTGGCGTGGTTGGTACGAACGCTGGCGATTGCCGCACCAACGCTGACGTGGTTGGTACGAACGCTGGCGATATTCGTACCACTGCTGGCGTGAGTAGTACGAACATGGACGATTTACGCACCATTAATAATAACTGTTTTTTCCTGTTTCGCAGTAAAAACTCCAAAACTTGCTATAGATAATCCTGCTTTTTCAGCGAAAGCAATAAATTCTTTTTCATACATAGAATCTATCGCCACCAAAAGCCCACCGCTGGTTTGCGGGTCGCAAAGAGTAAGAATGGACTCTGCTTGTTGGTTGGGATTTGAAATCCCAACCAGCGAAACTTTTGCTTCGTAACTGTTCCAGTTGCGGAAAGTAATATCGGGATAAATCATTTTGGATGCATAGTGAGAACTATTTTTCAGCAGGGGAATTTTTTCGTATTCAATTTCCGCAGAGAGATTGCTGCCTTCGCACATTTCAATTAAATGCCCGAGCAAGCCAAAGCCCGTAACATCGGTCATTGCTTTTACATAGTCCAGTTTTCCGAATTCATAGCCGATGGAATTCAGTTGCGTCATGATTTCTACCGCTTGAACAAAATCTTTTTTCTCTGCAACTCCTCGCTTGTGCGCGGTAGTAATCATTCCCACGCCAAGCGGTTTTGTCAGAAATAATTTGCAACCTTCGGTGGCGGTGGAATTCCGTTTGATGTTTTTTATTTCCACTTCGCCTGTTACGGCTAATCCAAAAATCGGTTCGGGAGAATCAATGCTGTGCCCGCCTGCGAGAGGAATGTTTGCCTGCTCACAAATTTTTCTTGCTCCGTCCAAGACCTTTTGCGCCACTTCTGCCGGAATTTTTTCCACGGGCCATCCGAGAATCGCAATTGCCATGAGTGGTTTTCCTCCCATTGCATACACATCGCTGATAGAATTTGCCGCAGCAATTCTTCCGAAGTCAAAAGCATCGTCCACAATGGGCATAAAAAAATCAGTAGTGGAAATAATTGCTTTGCCGTTTCCTGTATCATAAACAGCAGCGTCATCTTTTGTGTCGTAGCCAACCAATAAAGCCCCCTCAATCCCCCGAAGGGGGAATTCAGGAAGCATAGATTTGGTTTCCCCCCTTTGGGGGGAGGGGGGGCTTAGTATTTTTTCGAGAATGTTCGGTGCGATTTTACATCCGCAGCCGGCTCCGTGAGAGAATGCTGTGAGTTTATAAGATTCCATCTACTAATTTACTAATCTGTACTAATGTACTAATGAGCAGCCGTCATTGTATTTCGTATTTTTCGTATAGTTTCGCTTTTCGCTGATTCGCGAACTCAATTACTTTTTTTGCATTCAACGCTGCATCTGCACTTTCGCATTCCACAATAAATACATCCTTGAAATTCCTTTTCTCGTGATTATAGTTGTATGCTTTGTCATAGTAAGAAAGAGTTATGTCTGCAACTTTTCTGAGTTCTCCGTTTTCCAATTCTTCGAGCGCGTATTTTGCGTGCTGCGGACCGAGACGTTTTTCAATTTTCAGAATACAATTACCTAATTCTTCTTTTGAAAATTTTCCATAGTCATTCAATAGCCGTTCAATTCTTTTTTCTTTTGGAATTTTCACTCTGAGAATCGGGGCTTGTTTCATTTTTTCCCATAGCGGATTTGGAATCTGGCAAGTGCCAATACTTCTTGATTCGTCTTCCAGAAAAATTCTTTTTGATAAATCAATTTTATTCAGATGAAAGGATAAATTATTTTCGAATTGTTCCTGAGTGGGCTGCTGCTTTTCTCCCAGCGAACCAAATGCGGAACCCTTGTGCTGCGCGAGATTTTCCAAATCAATTATCTGTTCGCCTGCTTCGCCAATCTTTTTCAGAATTTCTGTTTTGCCGCTGCCGGTTTCTCCTCCGAGAATAAGAAGATTTACTTCCCGCTCAAAACTTTTCAATACAAAATTCCTATATGCTTTATATCCTTTTTGCAGCGTGAAAGTTTTTATCCCGGCAAGATTCAGCAGCCATGCAAAATTTGCGCTGCGCATTCCTCCGCGCCAGCAGTGTATTAATACAGTGGCAGCGGCAGTAGCAGTAGGCAGTTGTTTATACGAATGTTCTGAAATTATTTTTTCAACTTCTGAAACAAAAGAAGAAAGTTTTGGTCCCACAATTTCAAGCCCGAGTTTTATGGCGGCATGCCTTCCAACCTGTTTGTAAGTTGTTCCCACTTTTGCCCGCTCCTCGTTATCGAATAGTGGAATGTTATGCGCGTTTGGAATATGCCCTTGCCCAAATTCAGAAGGCGAGCGCACATCAATTACGGGAAATTGCTCGGAGAGTTTTATAAACTCTTCTATGTTTAAAGGAACATTCACGCGGTAAAAATATACTCTACGAATTTATCTAATTTTATCCATTCATTTTACAGATGAGAAAACTATTTCCTGATACGATTTCGCGTTTACAGTTTTTTTGTGTCATTTTTTTTGCAATAGTTTATTCTCTGCTCTCGCTTGTTAATCACTATAACTTCCGCACGTATGCCTATGATTTGGGATTGATGAATAATGCACTTTGGGATTATTCTCATTTTCGGTTTAATGACTGCATGCTGCTTCAGCCAGAATTAAAAAATTACCTGAGCGAGCATTTTGAAATTGTCATCATGTTTCTTTCTCCGTTTGTTTATATGTTCGGAACCTACACGCTGCTTATTTTTCAGATTGCATTTATTTTGTTCGGGGGATTTGGAGTTTATAAATACATTAAAGAAGTTTCTACGGATGAGAAAATTTCTTTCTTAGCGCAACTGCATTTTTATTTTTTCTATGGAATTTTTTCTGCGCTGAGTTTTGATTTTCATAATAATGTTTTGGGCGCCATGTTTGTCCCTTGGTTTTTTTATTTCTTTCACCTGAGAAAATGGAAACAAGCAACTTTATTTTTTCTTCTGATAGTGCTTGCAAAAGAAAATATGCCGCTGTGGCTCGCGTTTATCTGCGCAGGGATTTCTCTTTTATATTGGAAAAATAAAGTTCAGCGCACAGCTGCTATTATTTTTTCTCTTTCCGCCTTCATTCTTTTTCTTTTGATTGTTCAACTAATTATGCCCGCGCTTTCCAATGCAGGCGAAGAATATGTGCAGTTCAGAAGTAATTATTCTTCGGTGGGAACAACTATCAGTGAAATTTCAGAAACTATTTTTTCAAAACCAATTTACGTTTTGAAATTACTTTTTCTGAATCTATCCGGGAATCTTCTTGGTGATAATCAGAAAATGGAATCGTGGATTTTTGTTTTGCTTTCGGGAGGAATTCTATTTGTTATCCGCCCGCAGTTTTTAGTAATGCTCATTCCCATCTTTGCGCAAAAAATGTTTCACAACGATTATTTGAAATGGGGAATCGGCTCGCATTATTCCATTGAGTTTGCTCCCATTTGTTCCATCGGAGTATTTTATGTAATAACTCAATTTAAAAATGAAAATTGGAAAAAATATTTTGCGTATGCGATTACTGCTCTTTGTCTTGTAGTCACCATTCGGAGTTTTGACCGCACCTATACTTATTTTGACCGCGACCGGCACCGCATTTACCAATCGTGGCATTATAAAAAGGATTACGATGTGGCGGAAGCACACCGCGCGCTGAAATTAATTCCGGAAAATGCAAAAGTGAGCGCGCAGTCGCCTTTTGTTCCGCATCTTGCTTTCCGCGAGTATATTTACCAGTTCCCTGTAATCAACGATGCGGAATATATTGTGGTTTCATCGGAAGAATTTTTTTATCCGCTCAATAAAGAATCTTTTGCTGTGCAACTGGCAATGCTGGAGAGTTCTAAAGAGTGGGAGAAAATTTATGAGAGGAACGGAATGGTGATTTGGAAAAGAAAAATTATTTTACCAGAATAATTTTTTTTCTGGCTGAAAGTTCTTTTGAAAAAAAATCCAAAGTATAAATTCCTACTGGTAAAAATGAAATATTAATTTCTCCGGAGCTTGGTGCATTTTTTAATTCAAAAACACTTTCTCCAAGCAGATTAAAAATTCTTATCTCGGAAAAAGGATAATTCAAAGAAAAATAAAATTTGTCTTGAGTAGGATTTGGAAAAATAGTTGCATCATCATCTTTTTCCGCCAATTCATTTACTGAGACATAGGAATTAATAGTGCTGTTATAATTCATGTTTTTATTCATTCGGACAATAATAATATTATCCGTTCCGGTTCCGTAAGTTCCTGTATAACCTACGAGCACATAACCTGAATCTGAAGTTTCCAAAATATCATATGCTTCTTCATCGTATTGCCCTCCTGTTGTTCCGCCTCCCAAGTAACCGTATCCGGTGTTCCATTTATCAAAACTTATATCCTTCCCGTCACTTGCAACTGCGTCTGTCCATCCAACAGTATAATATTCTCCTTCTTTATTTTCCCGGATGCGAAAAATTTCCCGGTTGCCTGTTCCTGCTATGTCAATATTTGAATTAAGTAAATTCCCCTTAGCATTTGTTTTAATAAAAGATTTTTTTTTCAATGTTCCTACTATGGAATATCCACCAAGCAAAAATCCTCCGTCCATACAAATAGTTAAAGAATTACACGCATCATCGGCTGTGCCGCCAAAAGTTGTATCCCATTGCCAATTACCCTGTGAATTTGTTTTAAGAAGATAAAAATCCAAATCACCAAGAGAAGTTCTTGTATATCCTCCTGCAATAAATCCACCATCCGAAGTTTGATGAACTTCATTAAATACATCTTCATTTGAATTGCCAAATGCTTTTGTCCAGAGTGTGTCACCGGAAGAATTGGTTTTGACAAGATATGCCTGAGCATTATTTCCGAAACTATATGTTTCTCCTGCAAGAATGTATCCGCCATCATTTGTTTGCTCTGCCCAATAAGTAAAGTCCCAATCAGTTCCCCCAAAAGTTTTTTGCCATTGAAAATTTCCCTGCGAATCTGTTTTTACAATATACGCATCATACGTACCCAACTCATTAGTATATCCGCAAAGAATAAATCCTGAATCGCTTGCTGGTTGAATTGAAAAACAGTTTTCAATATTAATTCCCCCAATAGTATTTTGCCATTCATATTTTCCCGCGCTGTTAATTTTCAAAAGATAAAAATCTGTACTACCCATTCCATAGCTGCTCGTTGTCGCGCCAATTATAAAACCACTGTCAGGTGTTTGGCAAATTCCCTGTCCTCTGTCATAATTCATTCCGCCATAAACAGCAACCCATGTGCCTGGCTGTGAAAAGGAAAAAATAAAAAAGCATAATGTAAAATAAGCAAGCAATAATATTCTAAGAGAAAAAATATTTTTGCTACTTTCGGAAAAATTTGATAGTGATTTCACGAAGAAATAATTTTCATCAAAGATATGCAGAACTTTTGACTTTTGAATTTTTACTTTTGAATTGAATTTATGATTCACAAAGAAGGAACTCCGACTATTATTCTCACTTTAAGTTTTATTGCAATCCTCAATGCGCTTATTTTTTTTCTTGGCGGAAATGACATTGTAAAATGGATTGGATATTCTGTTTCTGCATTTCTTCTCATTACTGTTTTGCAGTTTTTCAGAAACCCTCCGAGAAAAATTTCTGCTAATGAAAAACATATTCTCTCTCCTGCCGATGGAAAAGTGGTGGTGATTGAAGAAGTAATGGAAGAAGAATATTTTCACGATAAAAGAATTCAGGTTTCCATTTTCATGTCTCCTGTGAATGTGCACGCAAACCGTTATCCTATCAGCGGAAAAATTTCTTACTATAAATATCATCCGGGAAAATATTTAGTGGCATGGCATCCGAAATCATCCACCGAGAATGAACGGACAACAGTGGTGATAGCCCCCGCCCTAAAGGGGGAAAGCATTTTATTCAAACAAATAGCAGGAGCATTAGCGCGAAGAATTGTTTTTTACGGAAAAGAAAATGAAACGGTAAAACAGGGCGAGCAATGCGGCTTCATCAAATTCGGTTCGCGCGTGGATGTGCTGCTTCCGCTCGGAACAAAAGTGAATGTAAAGTTGGGCGAAGCGGTGAAAGGAGGAATCAGCATTATTGCGGAACTCTGAAGAAATTATTTCAGTTCATATGCTGAGAAATTTATTTCTCTCTTCTCATCTGCAAAATTTGCATTATAGAAATTAATCAGATTAGTATTGTTATTCAATTGTTCTTTTGTAACTCCTCCTTCCACTACCGAATACCAATTATCCCAAATAATAATATCATCTTTTTTCAGCTGACTTAAATTTTCATTTGTGAGGTCCAACTTTTTACTTTTGTCAAAGCAATCAATATTTAATACTTCGCTTAAATAGGGCGCCATAAAAATAAAGCGATGTTCTTTTCCTTTCTGTTGAATTATAAAATTGGCGATTTGAATGGCGCATTGCTGTTCTGCGGAAAGCATCATGTCGTTTTTCCAGATTATTGCGGATGGATTTGGAGTGAATGGAAAAATAATTACATAGGAAATCAGAAGCGAGTAACTGATTTTTCCCCACATTTTATTTTTCTCCGAGATTTTTTCAGTAATAAAATTAAATCCTTCAAGCGAAATAATTGCTATGAGCGGAACAATTCCCAGTAAAACCCGTTTCAATCCCATGGAACCAAAAATTCCGAAATACCAGAAGAGAGAATGGGCGGAGAAGTAAACAATGAAACCGAATAAAACCAATACCTGCAGTTCGAGTGATAATTTTTTTTTCAGTAGCATCCAAATCATAACCAGGGTTCCGATTCCAAACAAAAAATAAATCGGAACACCCACTACATCTATCATTTCTTTTGCGAAATGAAATATTCCACCGCTGCCATACGGGCTGCTGAAACCTGCATAGGGAATTTTAGTGAACACCCAGAGCAAATCATGATAAACAAAAAAACCGGCAATGGAATAAACAACATGTCCGGCAAGAAGCAGAGGAAGAAATTTCCATTTTCGTTTCAGCAGTAAATACAAAACAAAAATTCCAATGATGATTAAACCTTCTGAACGGACAAATGGAAGAAATGAAATTAGCAAACAGGAAAGAATATATTTTTCTTTGAGCACCGCATAAATACCCGCACTAAGAAATAAAGCGAAGAGCGGTTCTGTCAATCCGGAAAAAGCAAGTATGTAATATAGCGGAGTGAAAATTAAAATTATGGCAACAATAATTGCATTTTTGATTTTTAATTCGCAGCAAATTTTATAAGTCAGAAAAATAGTAGTGAGAGAAACAAGCGCATTGAAAATTTTTATTCCGGTAAATCCAAATTGCGCAAACGGGCTGGCTACTAAAACAAATAAAGGTTTTGCCCAGTGATGAAAAAAAAGTTCGGGATGAACGGGCGCATATTTGGCATAGAGATAATGCATCACACTGTCTCCGGCATCTCCTGTTCCGTCAAAAAAATAAATTGTAAATCCTGCTATGAGGGAATAAAAAAATAATAAAATATAAATAGGATTCTTCAAAAGGAATTTTCGTTTAACTAAATTTAACAAACAAAAATAGTTTATTTGTAAGTAAAGGTTGTATATTTGATTTCACAAAAAAGAAACAACAACCAATTAATAAACTCTATGAAAAAATTATTTTTTGCTTTAGCGTTCACCGGATTTCTCGGAGCAGCAACCGTCAATACAATTTCTGCGGCAACTCATGTAAAAGTTTTTGTGAAAGGTGGAGAAGATGATAAAAAGAAAAAGAAAGATTGCAAGAAAGACAGCAAGTGCTGCTCGAAGGATGCGAATGCTTCCGCAGGAGATAAAAAAACCTGCGCGAAAGGAACAGGTTGCTGCCATGCGAAAACAACTTCTTCTTCAGAAACAAAAGTTGAAGAAAAGAAAACCGAAACTCAAAAGTAAATTTTCTTTCGTGAACTTGAAGCCCGGTAATTTTATCGGGCTTTTTTATTTGGGAATGTACTGCGAAAGTTTCAGGTATTGCGCAAGGCCGTTTATAATCACCGACCAGAAAAGAACGGACAGCATCAGGAGAAAAATGTTTCTTCCTTTCTTCCGGTAAAAACGGTGAACCATAAAAGTTCCTATGGGAATTGAAATAATTAACGGGGTGGTAATGACCAGTCCAAATTCTCCAAATCTCATTTTTGTTCGGATGATAAATTTATTAAGCCAGGTAAATTTTTTTCTTGGTTTATCTTCTTTTCCGAGCGGCTTGCGGAAAAAATTTATAATCTTCCTCCATCCGTATGCAATCACTTCGCCAATGAAAGTGAAAACAAGAATTCCGATAAATCCTCCACCCGTTGAAATAAAAAATGCTTCTCTGAAATTAAATCCCTGCCGTTCGGCTTCAAAAGGCGCAACCACAAATTTTACACTTGCAATCAAAGCTACTTCGAGAATTTTCAGAAGGTGGATAACATTCGCATCCATGCATCAGATTTTTTTTCCGAAAGCCAAATCGCCTGCATCGCCTAAACCCGGAACAATATACGCCTGCGCAGTGAGTTCTTCATCAACTGCACAAGTCCAGATGGAAATATTTGTGGGAAGATTTTTTTTAATGTAATCAATTCCCTGCGCGCTCGCAATCACCGAAGCAATGTGAATGTGTTTCGGAATTCCGTTTCGCTTCATGGCTTTGTAAACAAGTTCAATCGAAATTCCGGTTGCAAGCATCGGGTCGCAGAGGATTAAAGTTTTTTCATTTATGTCGGGGGAAGACAAATATTCCACCTGCACATCCCAACTTCCATCCTTATGATGTTTGCGGTAAGCGGAAATAAAAGCGCTCTCGGCTTTGTCAAAATAATTCAGCATTCCCTGGTGAAAAGGAATTCCAGCGCGAAGAATTGTTGCAATCACGGGTTGTTCATTCAAAACAGAAGCAGGAGAAATTCCTAGCGGAGTGGTAACTTCAATTTTTTTCCACGCCATCTTCTTGCTGATTTCATACGCGCAGATTTCTCCGCAGCGCTCCAGGTTTTTTCGGAAACGCATGGCATCTTTCTGCATTTCCATATCGCGCAATTCCGCAATGAACTGGCTGAGAATTGAATTTTGTTTGCTGAGTTCGTGAATCATAATTTAACCTTTGAGCCAGCGTACAAGTTTTGATAAATTATTTTTTCTTATTTGTAAATATACATTTTCCTTCGAGCCAAATCCTTTGTAAAACCGCGCGAGCCCGGGCAAGTTCGAACCCTCGAAATCCAAAGTCATTTCTTTTCCTGAATGCTGCTGAATAAACTGGTCAATCAAAAAAAACATGCCACCGTTCTTTTTTGCTTCGGCATTTGTAGCGGAGAAAAGAAAAATAGCACGATTATTTTTAATCAGCCACACAATCCCTGCGCATAATTTATTTTCACCGGTGAATCCTCCCCGTGTTTCTGCATAACCTTTTTTAATGCAAGTGTTAATCAGGTTTAGCAGCACCTTGTAATTTTTATCAGTGAGATTTGTAATTTTCTTTCCGGTATTTTTCCGGAATATGGAAATTATTTCTTGCGGAGGAATATTTTTCCTAAATGTAATTTTATGCTTCTCCGATTTTTTTATGTTGCGCTTTGTATCCTCGGAAAAATTTTTCCGAAGTATTTCATAAGAAGAATTCAAATCAAGTTCAATGTTTATATTTTTTTTTATCTGAAACCCAGAATCCCGATAGCTATCGGGATCAAATGTATTTTGTGTGTTGAGATACATCTCCATGAATTTATATTGTGAAGGAATTTCTTTCAGAAACTCTTCCACTTTCTCCTTCGATAATTTTTCCGTTGAAAAAACTCCGAGTTGCTGGGCGAAATATGGCGGGTACAAATATTCTATTCCGTATTTTTTCCTTGCT
Source organism: Bacteroidota bacterium (assembly GCA_016195025.1). NCBI lineage: Bacteria > Pseudomonadati > Bacteroidota > Bacteroidota bacterium. The sequence continues at coordinate 26,352 of JACQAL010000022.1, forward strand.
GTCAGCGGCATGACTGATTTGTAATCATCTTCTATCAAACAGTTCCAGTTCGGGCAAACAATATCCAGATACCACGAGCAAGCATAAATCAAATTATTTACCGAATGCTCAATGCATTCATCCCATTTTATTTTGTCAATCTCGTTATGTTTGAGAAACCGAATCATTGCGCAAGTTGAATTATTTTTTCGTAAACATCTTTCCATCCTTTCCATTCGCGCCAGTCACTCAGCGTTTCATTATGCCAGATGGAAATAAATTCTCCGTTCACATTTTTTATTTCCTGAATAATTGCTTTTACTTTTTCCAGTGCCTGTTCGGGAGAAAGTTTTAAATAATTATTCAATGTGCCGTCCATCACTGCGAACGGATGGATGATGAGATTTGTTTCTTCTTCTTTTTCCAAATCATACCATTTATAGGGCGTACAAATGCCCGCACGAAAACCAATTTCATCCGCAAAGCCCATGGTAAAATCATCCGTAATCCCCGAAGCGATTAAGTTTTGGTATGTCTGCGGAAATTTTAAAATCAAAAAATGCTGGCGGCTTTTAATAATTTCCTTTCCGGAAATCTTCTTCAACCTTTCTTTTTCAATTGAAATCTTTTCCGGATTTTTATTTGAAGCAAACGAAGGATGAATTCCTAATGCATAACTTTGCGAAATATTTTTTATCAGCGCTTGCATCAACGGATTTGTATGCGGAAGATTTTTATCATTCTCCGCCCAATCACCGAGAAGAAAAAAATAAACCGGCTTCAGATGATATTTTTTATGAAGAGAAAATTGAAAATCGTATGTATCATACGGATCTTTTTCTTTTCCGGATAAAACATTTTTTCTTTTTGCAAAATCTTCTTTATCCGATTTTGAAATGGCGCGCGCATAACCGCCAAGAGTTCTTGTAAAACTTTTTCCTTTATATGCATACGCATTATCTATATCAATACTCGGCTGATAAGAATATTTTTTTTCAGGGAAATTAAAATCTGAATATCGCTCAGAGATTTTTTTTTGAATTTCTTTTGCAGACAGATTTACAGTTGGCTTGTGAAGAAGATTGTAAGAAAAAGATTTCTTAGCAGAAAATCGCCCATATTTATCCGCTTCGAAAGGAAGATATTCTTCATAGCGGGTTGTGAGAAAAAAAGCAAGAGCAAAATTGTCTGAAGGGAGTTGAAAAATATTTCTAATCCCATTTTCAAAAAGCAAATCTTCACTTTGAAAAAATAATTCATCTGCAATGGGTTTTTTCGTGTAGGAGATTTTTGCTTCATCATACGTTTTAAATTTTTCCGCATCCGTTGTAATTTCAAATTCAATTTCCAAAACAGTTTTGAAAATTAAATTGAACGTATAGCGAATCCGGCTGGTAATCTGATGTGTGTAGAGGAGCAGCATTTCCCTGTTGAACGCAGATTACTTGGAAAAATTTTTCACAATCTCTCCGCAGATAAATTCTGACGCGTGTCCGTCTCCAAAAATCGGAGGGAACGAAAGATTTTTTTTATTCTTGAACTGCGTAAAAGCAAATTGAATTTTCTTTTCATCCACATCGGTGATGATTGCCGTTCCGCTTTCCACCAGTTCCACCCATTCGGTTTCGGGGCGAAGAATAATGCAGGGCTTGCGGAAGAAAAAAGATTCTTTCTGCACTCCGCCTGAATCGGTACAAACCAACATGCAGTTTTTTTCCAGCACAATCATTTCCAAAAAAGAAGCGGGAGGCATCAACACAAAATTATTGTTGGAACGAATGGCTTCAAACACTTCCTGCTTCAGATTGCTTTGCAGCGCTTTTGATGTGCGCGGATGAAGCGGCAAAACAATTTTCAGTTTATTTTCCAGAGAAATTTTATTCAGCGAGAGAAAAACGGAAGCGAAACGTTCGGGGTCATCTGTATTATTATTTCTATGAATAGTTGCAAGAATAAAATTTCCCTGAGACAATCCATATTGATTTATTATATCCGATTTTTTTTCGGCAAGTTCGGAAAAATAAATTGCGTTATCATACATGATATCTCCGCAATGAAAAATTTTCGGATTGTCTGCCGTATAAGGCCGCTGGTTAAATTCGGGAAAACCTTCCTTCAAAAGATTTTTATATCCTTTTTTCGTAGGAGAAAATAAAAGCGTGGAGCAGTGGTCGCAAAGAATGCGGTTGATTTCTTCGGGCATGGATTTGTTGAACGAACGCAAGCCCGCTTCAATGTGCACAACAGGAACATGAATTTTCACAGCGGCAATTGTGCCTGAAAGAGTTGAATTGGTGTCGCCATATAAAACAACGCAATCCGGTTTTTCTTTCAGAAGCAATTCTTCAATTCCGGAAATCATAGTGGCAGTTTGCTTTCCGTGCGAATCGGAACCAACCTGCAAATTATAATTCTCATGAGGAATTTGCATTTCCTCGAAGAACACGCGCGACATATTATCATCGTAATGCTGGCCGGTGTGTACAATTATTTCCTGAATCTTATCAGAAAATTTATTCCGGATAGCGCGACTCAATGCGGCTGCTTTGATAAATTGCGGACGCGCGCCAATGACTGTGAGAATTTTTATCATTTACAAAATACGAATTGAGTACGAATATAGCAATGAAAATAAAGTCGGCAATTTGTATTGGCTGTAATTCGTAGGTTCGTACAGATTCGTTTTTCGTAGATTACATCATGCCTTCATCTGCAAAACTGAAATAACCGGTATCGGTAATAATCACATGGTCGAGAATTGGAATTTCAAGAAATGCTCCCGCCTCTTTAATTTTTTTTGTAAGTGAAATATCTTCTGAACTTGGTTTCAGATTTCCCGAAGGATGATTATGGCAAAGCACAATGGAACTTGCCTGGTAAGATAAAGCTGTTTTGAAAATTATTTTCGGGTCAACCACCGTTCCTGAGATGCCGCCTTTGCTTACGTTTTCTTTTTTGATAAGAAGATTTGTTCTGTTCAGAAGCAGAATATGAAATTCTTCGTGCGGCAAATCCAGAAACAAGGGGCGAAAAATTTCATAAATGTCTTTGCTCGAAATAATTTTTTCGCGTTTCGCTGCGTCAGTTTCCTTTCTTCTTCTTCCGAGTTCGAGAGCCGCGACAATTGAAATTGCTTTTGCCTCTCCGATTCCGTTAAACCTCATTAAATCCTGAACGGAAAGTTTTGCGAGTTCGTTTAAATTATTATTCGCGAGTTCAGCAAGAATTCTTTTTGAAAGTTCAACCGCAGATTCTTTTTTTGTGCCAGAGCCGATGAGAATGGCAATGAGTTCGGCATCGGTGAGAACATGTCTTCCTTTCAGCAAAAGTTTTTCTCGCGGACGGTCTTCTTCCGCCCAACTTTTTATTGAAAATGATTTTTCAACTTCTTCCATGACTTGGCTAAAACAAAAAATCCCGCTGTGTTGCGGGATTTTTTTCTATGAATCATTTTTTATTTCAAAGCATTAACGTGCTTCGCCAGTTTCGATTTGAGATTTGCCGCTTTGTTCTTATGAATAAGATTGCTCTTGGCAAGTTTATCAAGAAGCGAACTTGCTTTTATATATTCTTCGGAAGCGGTTTTTTTATCCTTATTCGTACGAATTTTTTTTAGGATTGCTTTCACTGCGTTTTTGCGAATGCGGTTGCGCCCGCGTTTTGCTTCGCTCGCACGGTTGCGTTTTTCTGCTGACTTATGTGTTGCCATTTTTATTTTTAATTAAGGGATGCAAAGATAGAAACATTTCATTTCCCTTAGCGAAAAGATTAAAGTTGTGCTTTCAATTTCCCTTCCAGCACAGGTTTGGGAACTGCTCCCACTTGCCTATCTACCAACTGCCCGTTTTTAAAAAAGAGAAGAGTAGGAATGCTGCGGATTCCGAATTTCATAGAAACATTCGGGTTGAAATCAACATTTAATTTTCCGACAACGGCTTTGCCGTCATATTCTTTTGCGAGTTCTTCCACAATCGGACCCACCATTCGGCATGGCCCACACCATTCTGCCCATAAATCTACGAGCACAGGTTTATCTGATTTGAGAACTACCTCGTCAAAGTTTGCGTCTGTGATTTCTACTGCCATAAAAAAGAAATTATAAATTAAAAATTATGAATTATAGATTTAGTAATACAAATTTAAGATTTCTAAATTGAGAGTCAAGAATTCTGCCATCAATTTTTCTATGACGGACTGTCTGCTAATTTAATTTAAAGGTCACATTCGGCAGGTTCTGAATTGTATTCAAGAATGAATTGTCAGGATTTATTCTCACTCTGCGCGAAGGCATGCTCACCTGGATTCCTTCTTCCGAATCCATGATTTGAATTTTCAGCGTGCAGGTTCCTTGTTTCTTTTTGATATTTTCCTTTACAATATTTTCTAAATCCGCTATGAATTTTTCTGAAACTTCCGTAATCGGAATGTTGAGCGTGATGGACTTCAGCATTTTCTCGCGAAGGTCTGAGAGTAATTGTACGTGTGTGATTTTAAATTCCACCAAATCGGAATTGTTCCAGCGCTCCTGCACTTTTCCGCGCACGTATACGAAATATCCAAGCGAAAGATAACCTTTGAATTTTATATAATCATCTCCGAATAAAACAAACGGGAATGAATCGTGATAATCTTCAAGCGTGAAATTTCCAAAGGGCTTGTTGTTTTTTGATAAGCGATGCTGTACATCCGAAATCATTCCGCCAAAGAAAAATTCTTTTCCTTTGTGCTTTTCCATATCGCGCAATTCCGAAAGTTTGTTCTTGCAAAAAGTTTCGACTTCCAAACGGTAATTATCCAGCGGATGTCCCGAAAGATAAAATCCAATCACATCGCGCTCAAATTTCAGTTGAACTAAATTTCCCCACGGCTCCGTCTGCGGAATTTTTGGTTCGGGAATTTGCGCTTCGGCAGAATCTCCAAACAGAGAAGTATGCGCTCCCATTTTTGATTCCTGGAAACGCGAGCCCCATTTCAGAAGCATTTCGATAAAAGTAATTTCATCTTTATCTTTAGTAAGATAAGCTCCCCTATGAAGTTCAAACGAATCCAACGCGCCCGAGTAAATCAAACTCTCAAAAGTTTTTTTATTTGCCGAGCGAAGATTTACACGCTTTACAAAATCAAAAATGTTTTTGTACGAACCGTTTTCTCTTTCCTTCACGATTGCCTGCACTGCCGCTTCGCCAACTCCTTTCACTGCGCCAAGCCCGAAACGGATTTCACCTTTTTTGTTCACCGAAAATTTATACTGCGATTCATTCACATCGGGACCGAGAACGGGAATTCCCATCCTGCGCGCTTCTTCCATAAAAAAAGTAATCTTGTCAATGTTGGCGAGCGAATGCGTGAGCACTGCCGACATATATTCCGCAGGGAAATGCGCTTTGAGATACGCAGTTTGAAACGCCAAGAGCGCATAACAGGTAGAGTGAGATTTGTTGAATGCATATTGCGCGAACTTTTCCCAGTCAATCCAGATTGCATTTAGTTTGTCTTCCGGAATTTTATTTGCTTTTCCTCCTTCCAGAAATTTTCCTTTCATCTTATCGAGCACCGACTTTTGCTTTTTCCCCATTGCTTTTCTAAGCACATCTGCATCTCCTTTCGTGAAGCCCCCAAGTTTTTGCGAAAGCAACATCACTTGTTCCTGATAAACAGTAATGCCATACGTCTCTTTCAGAATTTCTTCCATCTGCGGAAGGTCATATGTAATTTTTTCTCGTCCGTGCTTTCTCGCTATGTAATTCTGGATGTATGCCATCGGTCCGGGACGATACAAAGCGTTCATCGCAATCAAATCATCAAACTTATCAGGACGTAAATCTTTCAAATGCTTTTGCATTCCTGCCGACTCGAACTGAAAAGTTCCGTTTGTTTCACCGCGCTGATAGAGTTCAAAAGTTTTTTTATCGTCAAGGGGAATTTCATCAATATTAATTTTCACTCCGTGATTTTCTTCGATGAGTTGTAATGCATCGCGAATAATCGTGAGCGTTTTTAATCCAAGGAAATCCATTTTGATTACGCCCGCGTCTTCCACAACCGTTCCCTCATATTGCGTAACATAAAGTTCATTGTCTTTTGCTGTGGCGATGGGAATAATTTCCGCTAAATCTTTTGGCGCAATAATAATTCCTGCCGCGTGCACGCCCACGTTCCGCACTGAACCTTCGAGCACGATGGCTTCCTGCAAAACTTTTCCTTTTAAATCATCGCCCTTGAAATATTCCCGAAGTTTTTTTGCCGATTCAATTTCATCCGAAGAAAGATTTTCTTTTTCTTTATCCACCAAACTTCCTTCACCGCCAAGCGGAGCGTTAATTAATCTGTTGAGCGAAACTCCGGGACGTTCCGGAACAAGTTTGGTGAGAAAGTTTGCCTGGTCGAGAGGCAAATCCAAAACGCGCGCGACATCTTTGATGCTCGTCTTTGCCGCCATTGTGCCGTAGGTAATAATCTGCGCGACTTGGTTCTTGCCATATTTTTCCACCACGTAATCCAAAACTTTCTGCCGTCCTTCATCGTCAAAGTCCGTATCAATATCGGGCATTGATTTTCTTTCGGGGTTCAGAAATCTTTCAAAGAGCAAATTATATTTGAGCGGATCAATGTTGGTGATGCCGGTGCAGTACGCGACAATGGAACCCGCAGCACTTCCTCTTCCCGGACCAATCAGCACACCCAAATCTCTTCCGGCTTTTATAAAATCTGCAACAATTAAAAAATATCCTGCGAAACCCATTGTCTTCACCGTGAAGAGTTCGAAGTTCAAACGCTCTTCCACTTCCAGATAAATTTCTTTGTAGCGTTCTTTCGCGCCTTCAAATGCGAGATGCTTTAAGTAATCATCCTGTGAAGAAAATTTTTTCGGAATCACAAAATTCGGAAGAAGAATATCCTGCTTGAGTTTCAGCGGTTCGATTTTATCAACGATGGCGTTGGTGTTATCAATCGCTTCGGGCACATCGCTGAAGAGTTCAGTCATTTCTTTCGTTGACTTAAAATAAAACTGGTCGTTGAAGAACGCAAAACGTTTTCCTTTTTTATTCAGCGTATCATCATCGTCAAAATCTTTTGCGGAAGGAGTGCTTTGCTTTTCGCCTGTGTTTATGCAGAGCAAGATATCGTGCGCGTTATAATTTTCCACATTTACATAGTGAGAATCGTTGGAAGCAATCACTTTCACTTTATATTTCTGCGCGAACTTCAGCAGCACTTCGTTCACTTTGTTCTGCTCGGGAATTCCGTGGCGCTGAATTTCTATGTAGTAATCTTCGCCAAATAAATCGAGCCACCATTTGAAAACTTTTTCGCCTTCGGCTTCTCCTTTTTTCAGAATCGTGCGCGGAACTTCTGCGGCTAAACAACAAGTAGTCGCGATTAATCCTTTGTGATATTGCAAAATCAATTCCTTGTCAATGCGCGGGTACTTTCCGTAAATGCCTTCCACATATCCGAGCGAACATAACTTCATCAGGTTTTTATATCCTTCTGAATTTTTTGCGAGCATGAGTTGATGGAAGCGTACATCTTTATCTTCTTTTGTAAATTGCCTCTTGTGGCGGTTTTCCACCAGATAAAATTCACAGCCGACAATCGGTTTTATTTTATTCGGATTCTCAGGAGTGTTATGCTTACCGGCTTCTGCAACAAAAGAAAAAACACCGAACATGTTTCCGTGGTCGGTAATCGCAACAGCGGGCATGCCTTCAGCGACCGCCTTCTTATATAAGGAAGAAATATCTGCTGCTCCATCGAGGAGAGAATACTGGGTGTGAACGTGGAGATGGGAGAATTTCATGGCAGATGTAAGAGGGCAGAGGGCAGATGGAAAAACATATTAATTGAAAAGGGAAGCGAAAGTAAGTAACTAAAATTTAATTTTGAAAGATGTTGAAAAGTTTTTAGTAACGAATTACGAATAGGGTTCGAATAGTACGAATCATAAATTCAAGAATTATTTTGACATTCGTGGTTTCATATCGTATCTTTAAAGCATGAAAAGAGTAAAAGTATTTATAACAATTATTTTTTTAGCGATTGGCGTGGCAGCGCAGGAACAGCGTTTTAATATTCCTAATGATTCATTGCCAAGAATAGATATTTATCCAAACCCGGCTTTTGAAGTATTTTATGTTCAAACAAAAAATATTTTCCCGAATGATTACACGCTGAAAATTTTTGATTCAAATGAAAAACTTGTTTTGGAAACAAAAGCAATTTCATTGTCAAAGGGGACGTATTCCATTCAAATAGTATCAGGGGGAAATATTTATTATAGAAAAATAATTGTCCAGTAATCAGGATGCTTTGAAAGTGAATTATTGAAAACATCAATTTTTTGCATTTCAGTTATTTATATGCATCACTGCTTTTTTTAGAATCCTAAAAAAAAGTCCCTTTTAATTTGGAAATTGATTTATCATTTATACCTTTACCCTCAATTATAAAATCTTCTCAACTATATTCAATAAATCAATCACTATGAAAAAACTATTACTCTCTTCGTTTTGTCTGGCATTTTTTTTCTGCCAGAACACATTTGCGCAATTGCGCTGTGGAACTACGGAACACGAAGCATATCTGCGTTCCATGAATCCTTTGTATGACCAGGAAAAAGCAAATCTGGAAAAACAACTTCAGGAGTTTATAAAGAAACAACAAGAAGAAAGAAAATTGACCGGACAAGAAACAAATGCGCAATATACTATCCCGATTGTTTTTCACGTTCTATGGAATACAAGCGCGCAAAATGTAACCGACACAAAAGTTAAAGCCATGCTGGTGCAATTAAACCAGGATTGGAGCCGCACCAATACCGATAAAGGCAACACGCCTTCTTATTTTGCAACAGTTGCCGTTGACATGCAGATTCAGTTCTGCCTTGCCACAGTAGACCCCAGCGGAAATGCAACTACCGGAATTGTGCATAAGCAAACTTCTCAGACAAGTTTCAGTTCTTCCGGAGACCCGATTAAAAAAAGCGCATCCGGTGGAGATGACCCATGGAATGTGAATAAATATTTTAATGTTTGGATAGGAAATTTGGGCGGAGGGCTTTTAGGATATGGAGTATTTCCGCCAATCAGTTCTCTTTATGGCGTAGTAATTCATTACTGCACGGTTGGAAGTTTATCTTCTCCCGGAACCTGCTCACCTTATGGCTATGGCAGAACATTGAGCCATGAAATCGGGCATTGCTTCAACCTGTACCATATTTGGGGCGATGACGGTGGCGCCTGCACCGGAACCGATAATTGCAACGATACGCCCAACCAGGCAGACGCAACTGCCGGCTGCCCGAGCGGAGTGAAGACCGATAATTGCACTCCTTCCGGAAACGGAATCATGTATCAGAATTATATGGACTATACCGATGATGCCTGCTACAATATGTTTTCGAATGACCAGAAAACACGCGCGCAGAGCGCTGTATTCAATTCGCTCATGTCGCTCGCGAATAGTTCTGCCGCTGAATGCGCGGCAACAGGCGTGGCGGAAAATTCTATTGTAGAAAATATTTCATTGTATCCGAATCCATCCACAGGCGATGTGTTTATTTATGTCCCGCAAACAGGCATCAGCACCATGGATATAAAAGTGTACAATGCCATTGGCGAAGCGGTGGTGACAAAAAGAATTACCGTTCCCGCTGAAACAAAAATTAATATGAATAACAATCCCGATGGAATTTATCTTTTCGAAATGAGAACTCCTGAAGGAACAGTTACAAAGAAAGTTATTATTAACAGGTAAAATTTTTCATAGCTAAAATGAAAGCCCTGCAAGATTTTTGCGGGGCTTTTTATTTTAACTTCGCGAAAGATGAATGATTCATTTTCCATATTGGAAAAAGTTCCGAAGCATTTGCTTTCAATAACGAAAAAAGTTTTTTCAGGAAAAAGAATTTCATTTGATGAAGGAGTTGCATTATATAAGGAAGGTGAACTTGGTTTTCTCGGAGCGCTTGCAAATTATGCGAGAGAAAAAAAGAATGGCAATTACGCCTATTTTAATCGTAATCTTCACATCGAGCCAACCAACCTTTGCGTGTTCGACTGCAAGTTTTGTTCTTACTCCCGCCTGCTGAAACAAAAAGGCGATGCCGGTGCGTGGGAATATTCCGGTGAGCAAATGCTCAGCATGGTAAAGAATCACAAAGAAGATATTACCGAAGTTCACATTGTGGGAGGCGTTCATCCCAAAATGGATTTATATTATTTCGCCAACCTGCTGAAGCAAATAAAAAACTTTCGACCTGACTTGCATATCAAAGCATTCACCGCGGTGGAACTGGAATACATGTTTCGCAAAGCAAAAGTTTCGTATGAAGAAGGATTAAAAATTCTGAAAGAACACGGACTTGATTCTATTCCCGGAGGTGGTGCGGAAATTTTTTCGGATGAAATCCGAAAACAAATCTGCGAAGATAAATGCACTTCGGAACAATGGCTGGAGATTCACGAACGGGCGCACGCGCTTGAAATTCATTCTAACGCAACAATATTATATGGACACATTGAATCGTATGAGCACCGCGTTGACCACATGGAGCGCTTGAGAAATCTTCAGGATAAAACCGGAGGATTCAATTGTTTCATTCCGCTGAAATTCCGGAATGCGAACAACCAGATGTCGCATATAAAAGAAGTGAGCGCAGTTGAAGACCTTCGCAACTATGCCGTGTCGAGAATTTTCTTGGATAATTTTCCGCACGTGAAAGCATACTGGCCCATGATTGGAAAAAGCACTGCACAACTTTCTCTGCAATTTGGAGTGGATGATTTGGATGGAACTATTAATGACTCCACAAAAATTTATTCAATGGCAGGTGCTGAAGAACAAAATCCTTCCATGACTACGGAACAAATTACTCATCTCATCAGGCAGACAGGAAGAAATCCTGTGGAGCGCGATACCTTATATACTATTATCCGCAAGTACGAAGAGGTAGAAATATAGAAAAGAAAATTTTTCGGCTGTTATTTCGTATATTCGTATTAATTCGTTTTTCGTTGATTCATGCCGTTAGATCAGCAACATCTTCAACAATTATCCCACCTCGAACTTCTCGCGAAGCAGGTGGTGGAAGGATTTATCACCGGCTTGCATAAAAGTCCGTTTCATGGATTTTCGGTTGAGTTTGCCGAGCATAGAATTTACAACACAGGCGAGCCCACGCGTCACATTGACTGGAAACTTTTCGGACGCACGGATAAACTTTTTGTAAAGCGCTACGAAGAAGAAACAAACCTGCGGTGCCAGATTGTGATGGATGATTCTTCGTCCATGTATTTCCCCATGGAAAAAACCTGGAAGCGCGATGGAGTTCCTGTGAACAAACTTACATTCTCTGTTTATTGCGCGGCTTCACTGATGTATCTTTTGAAAAAGCAGCGGGACGCAGTCGGACTAACTGTATTTTCTGATAAAGTAGATTTGCATACACAATCGAAATCAAACTTCGCTCATCAGAAAATGCTTTTTGCAGAACTGGAAAAATTACTTACCCCCATTTCAGAAGATGTGCACCGGAAAAGTTTTGCGTCAAATGCTTTGCATGAAATTGCCGAATCCATTCACAAGCGTTCACTCGTAATTATTTTTTCTGATATGATGGAATCAGGAAAAAAACAGGAAGAACTTTTTTCTGCATTGCAACATCTTCGCCACAACAAGCACGAAGTAATTTTATTTCATGTGGTGGATAAAAGCAAGGAACTTAATTTTGAATTTGAGAACCGTCCTTACAATTTCATTGACATGGAAACGGGCGAGCGCGTGAAAGTTCATCCGAGCGAAATCAAGGAAACCTATGTTCGCTCCATGGCGGAATACAAAAAAGAACTCATGCTTCACTGCGCGCAATACAGAATTGATTTTGTGGAAGCCGACATCAACGAAGGTTATAAGCAAGTACTGATGCCTTATCTCATCAAGAGAAGTAAAATGCAGTGATTAACTTTTCCTGACAAACAACTGCGCAGTTTCAAATCTCACCACTTCAATCTTTTCTCCTTTGTCAATATAGCCCGTTTCGGCAGTGGCATCAAAAATGTTTCCGTCAATCTCCACTTTTCCGGATGGGCGGAGAATTGTAAATGCAATTCCTGATTTCCCTACAAGATTTTGCGAAGTCATGTCCACTCCCATGAATCCTTCCTCTTTGGAAATTTTTGATTGAACGGAAACCCGGCTGAACGCAGATGATTTTATAAATCTTCCGAAGAGATAAAATGAAAGTCCTATAGAAATTATCATTGAGACAATTACAATGAACAGCGCTTTCACAAAAGCATTTCCTTCGGGAAGATTCACCGGGAAATTCGGAGACGGAACATTTTTTACGAGCGAAAGAGTTAATCCGAGAACAATAAATAAAATTCCAAGCACACCCGCGACTCCGAAACCGGGAATGACAAAAATTTCCAGAGCAAGAAGAATTAATCCGGCAATGAATAAAAGTATTTCCCAGTTTTCCGCCAGACCTTCTAAATAATGCGGAGCAAAATAAAGAAGTGCAGCAAGTATGGAAGCAGCAATAGGGAAAATTGTTCCGGGCGCCTGAAACTCATAGTAGATTCCCGCAATGATTATCATGATAAGAAATCCGCTGATGACAGGGTTGATGAGCCAGTCAATGATTTTTCCTACTCCGCTTATCTCGTAGGTTTGAATTTCATACTTCTCAACATGCGCGAGTTTCAAAACTTCTTCTACCGATTTTGCTTCTCCTTCACAGTAATTATTTTTAATGGCTTCGCTGGTTGTGAATGTCAAAACTTTTCCTGAATCATTAACGCCAGGAATAAACATGCGCGGGTCGTTCATGGCTTCGGCAATTTTCGGATTGCGTCCGCTTTGTTCCGCAGTGGAACGCAACATGGAGCGCATGTAACTCTGGTATTTTTCAGGAGCAGGAGCGCCATCTTGCCCAACCACCGTTGCAGCGCCAATGTTTGCACCGGGCGCCATGTAAATGCTGTCGCATGAAATTGCGATGAGCGCGCCTGCAGATGCAGCGTTGTTATCTACAAATGCAAAGACAGGAATTTTACTTTTCAGAATCAGAGTGCGTGTTTTATCTGCGTCATCCACCGCACCTCCATACGTGTTCAGATGAAGAATAATATAATCTGCGTTTGCTTTTTCCGCCTGCCTGAAACCTTCCTGAATATGACGCGATGAAACCGGTCCGATTTCTTCCAGGATGGGAAGAACAAACACAATCGGTTTTGGATTGTTTGGTTTGAGCGTATCGCCAGCGAAAAGAAAGTTGGCAGTTGGCAACAAGCAGTTTGCAAGAAGGAAGTATCGTAATAGTTTAATCATTTTTCTTTTGAAGTTTTCTGAAATAAAATATTCCTGCAACACCTAAAAAGAAAAGCAGCGTAGAAATTATTTCCGCTTGTGTTATATGGTGCCCGAAAATATTGTAAGTGGTATTTACCCGGATTTTCTCTATGAAAAAACGTTCGATGCCGTTCAGAATTAAATAAACGGAGAACATTACTCCAGGCACAGTAATTTTTTTTCTTACCGACCATAAAACAAAAAATAACCCAATGCAAATGATTGCTTCCCATAGCGGAGTGGGAAATACAGGGTTTTCCAAAACAGAACAAAACTTTCCCGTGCAGTCAGGAATGGCAATGCCTTCGTTATTTACGTTATGCGGATAGTTGTATCCCCACGCCCATTGCGGAAGAAAAAACCAACCTGGCTTCGCAAAAATATTTTCAATTCCCCAGTCGCCATCGCCAGCAATGTGGCAGCCGATTCTTCCTACACCATACGCGAGCATTAGTGCGGGAGCGCAGGCATCAATGAGATGTGTGGTGGTGATTCCGTTTTTGCGCGCGTAATAAATCACGGAGAAACTTGCAACAATTAAACCTCCATACATCGTGAGCCCGCTGAAAGAAAATAAACTTCCGAGAGGATCTTTTATAAAGTCATTCCAGTTTTCCAGATTGTGAAAAATTTTTGCTCCGAGAATTCCAGCGATGGCGGCAATCAAGGTCATGTTCGGAACATGTTCGAAAGGATGAACGGTGAGCGTTACCTCTTCGGGTTTTGGTAATTGTTCTTTTTTCTTTTCGCGCCAGCGCATGTAAGCCAGCAAGGCAGCTCCCACAATTCCTCCTATGAAATTTCCATCTTTGGAAAGAATAAATCCTTGTGTGTCCTGCGTGAATGCAGAAAAGTGCAATGCAATGTAAACGAGTTTGTAAAAAATAATAAAACCAAAAATTCCTGACAAAATAATCTCAGAAGTTTTTGGCGCTTCTCCTTTCAGAAATTTTTTTGTAGTGGTTCCGATGAGCATCTCGTTTTCTTTTCGCTTGAGTTCTTTAGAAAAAAAATACGCGGCAAGCAAAAATGCAATTGCCACCATCACTCCAAAACTCTGGAATATTTGCAGAAATCCGATTTCGATTCCGAAAATATCTTTGAAGAGATAATAGAGGTTGGGATACACTGTGCGATGTAAGATTTAAGATTTAAGATTTAAGGTTTGAGCAGCCGTTTCCATTTCGCACAGTACATTTCCATCGAAATCAATTTCGCTTAAATAAACTTCGCGCAGTTCATTTATTAAATCAGAATTAAATTTTGTTTTCACTTTGATATAATTCTCCGTAAAGCCGAACAGAAATCCATTTTTATTTTCCTCTTCAAATAAAACAGTTCGCTCTGTTCCGATATTTTCCGAATAAAATTTCTGCTGCTTTACCGCAGAAAGATTTCTCAGTATTTTATTTCTTTTTCTTCTTTCTTCCATCGAAACAACGGGTTTGAAAGTTATTGCTTCCGTATTTTCTCTTTCAGAATAAGTGAATACATGAAGATAAGAAATATCAAGGGAAGAAATAAAATTATATGTATCAAGAAAATCATTTTCTGTTTCTCCGGGAAATCCTTCTATCACATCCACGCCAATGCAGCATTGAGGCATGAGAGATTTTATTTTCTGAACTCGTTCTGAATAAAGTTCGCTCATGTATCTTCTGTGCATCAAGCTCAGAATTTTATTAGAACCGCTCTGAAGAGGAATATGAAAATGCGGAACAAATTTTTCAGAGTTCGCAACGAATTCAATTATTTCATCGGAAAGCAAGTTCGGCTCAATGGAAGAAATTCTGAAGCGAGAAATTCCTTCCACTTTATCCAACTCCGTAATCAAAGAAAGAAAATTCTTATTTGAATTTCTAAAGTCGCCAATATTCACTCCCGTCAAAACAATTTCTTTTATTTCCTGCTCAGTAATTTTTTTTGCGTTGCTCACAACATTTTCAATCGAGTCGCTTCGGCTTGCTCCGCGCGCAAGGGGAATGGTGCAGTAAGAACAATTATAATCGCAGCCGTCTTGCACTTTTAGAAAAGTTCTTGTCTTGTCTGTGGAATAACTTCCAATGAAAGTATTTGCATTTTCAATTTCGCAGGAATGAATTTCTGCTTTCTCTTTTTTATGTCCGCCATTCATGAATGTGAGCGAGTTGAATTTTTCATTCGTGCCTAAAACCAAATCCACACCTTTTATGTTTGCTATTTCTTCCGGTTTGAGTTGTGCATAGCAGCCCGTTACAATTACAAATGCTTCCGGGGAATTTCTCAGGGCATTGCGGACAATTCTCCGGCACTCGCGGTTGGCATCTTCGGTAACAGAACAAGTGTTAATCACAAAAACATCAGCACCATTTTCAAAATCAGTTTTGGAAAAACCATTTTGCTCGAATTGTCTTGCAATCGTGGAAGTTTCTGCAAAGTTGAGTTTGCAGCCGAGTGTGTGAAATGCCACTGTTTTCATGGGAGGGTAAAGATACTATATAGTTTATGGTTTGTTGGTTTTTAGTTTTTGGTTTTTTAGTTTTAGTTAATATTCAAAAACCATAACCATCAACTGCCTAACTAAAACCAATCAACTATAAAACTATAAACTGATGAATATGTTAATAAACTTGTTCATCATTCCTTTGCTGTCAGGAAGCGTGTTCGGTTTTGTTTTTCTAAACTTGCTTTTTAGTCAAATGAAAAAATATTTCTATTTCTTTTTTGTTATTCTCGCTGCGTGCGGAGCGCACGAGGAAAACTCGGAGAAAAAATTTTTCCGCTATAATGAATCGGGAGATATTACTTCGCTTGACCCGGCTTCTGCAAAGCGCACGGAAAATATCTGGGCGGTAAATCAAATGTTCAACGGGTTGGTGCAGTTAAATGATAATTTGGAAGTGATTCCGTGCATCGCGAAGAGCTGGGAAATTTCCGACAGCGGAAAAGTGTATACGTTTCGTCTTCGCAACGATGTTTTTTTTCATGACCATCCGCTTTTTCCAAATGGCAAAGGAAGAAAAGTGGTGGCGCAGGATTTTGTGCTCTCGCTTTTTCGTTTGATGGACATGGATGAGGAGCAAAGCGCAAAATATCTTTTCTCCAATATTGCGCGTGATGAACGCAGCGATAATTTAGGTTTTGCCGCGCCCGATGATTCTACGTTTGTAATTTATCTGCAAAAATCTTTCCCTCCGTTTCTGAATATTCTCACTATGCAATATTGCTCTGTGATTCCGAATGAAATCGCAGAACACTATGGCGCTGACTTCCGGAGAAATCCTGTAGGCACCGGTCCGTTCATGTTCAAAGCGTGGGAAGAAAATGTAAAACTTGTTTTGGCGAAGAACGAAAATTATTTTGAGCACGAAGGTTCAACTAAATTACCCTATCTCGATGGTGTTACTGTGAATTTTGTGAAGGACAAACAAAATGCATTTATTGATTTTGAAAAAGGAGATGCCGATATGCTTTCGGGTGCTGACATGATGAACATTGATTTGATAATTGACAAAGAGGGAAAATTGAAATCAGAATATGCCGGCAAGTTTAAAATGCAAACGGGTTCGTACTTGAAAACAGATTACCTCGGATTTTTAGTTGACATGGATTCAGCGATTGTGAAAAAATCTCCGCTGCGTATTAAAGAAGTGCGGCAGGCAATCGGTTACGCGATTGACCGCGATAAAATCGTGAAGCACCTGCGCAACAGTATTGGAAATTCCGCCACGCAGGGATTTATTCCGAAGGGAATGCCTTCATTTGATTCTTCACTTACAGGGTTCACTTACAATCCCGACAAATCGCGTGAACTTTTGCAGAAGGCGGGATTTTCCGGAGGAAAAGGAATTGATGAAATCACTTTGAACGTTACGGAATCTTATCTCGAACTCAGCCAGTTCATCGAACACGAGTTGGAAGAAGTTGGAATTCCTGTGAAAATATTTTTGAACCGCAACATTGTGCAAACAGAAATCATTGCGAACGCCAAGGTGAATTTTTTCCGCAAGTCGTGGGTGGCAGATTATGCCGATGCAGAAAATTTTTTCGCCTGCTTTTATAGCAAAAATCTTTCTCCGAAAGGACCGAACTACACCCATTTCAAGAATAAAAAGTTTGACGAACTTTTTGAACGTGCATTGAACGAACCCGACAACGGAAAACGATTTGAGATTTACAAAGAGATGGATAAAATTCTTATTGACGAAGCGCCCATCGTTCCGCTTTTCTATGACCAGGTTTTCCGGCTGGTGAACAACAATATTGAAGGGCTGGAACTAAATCCGATGAATCTTCTAAATCTGAAAACGGTTAAGAAGAAGTAAAAATTACTTTCCTTCTTTTTTCGTAATGATAGTTGAAATCGGATAATGGTCTGATAATTCTTCCGAATGCACTTCAAAGTTTGATGAAGTGAATTGCAGAGAATGAAAAATATAATCAATCCGGTAGGAAGGGAAATCTCCAATGTAAGTATTGCCGCTTCCGCTTCCGCTTTCCATAAATGAGTCCTGATATTTTTCTGCGAACAAATGATAGGTGTACGAGAAAGGCGTGTCATTAAAATCTCCGCAGATAATAACGGGATATTTGCACGTGTTAATATGCTCAATAATTTTTTCTGCCTGCGTGGTGCGCTTGATGAACGCACGCTTGATTCTCCTTAAAATATTTTTTGAAGCAATTTCTATATCCTCCACATCCAGCGTATCATTATTTTCTTTCAGCGCTTCAATAAATTTATAATCAGAATAAGTAAAACTTATTGACTGCAAATGCATATTGTAAACACGAACAGTGTCATCGCCAATTTTCATATCGGAGAAAATACAAATGTTGTTGCTTTTATATTTGAAGGGAACTTTTCCTTTGAACACAATCGGAAATTTGCTGAGCGTAGCAATTCCCCAGTGGTCGGTTTTTCTGCGGGTGAGAGTATATTTTATGTGATTGTCAATTGCATTTGTTACTTTTATTACTGTATCGAGCGTTTCGAAATATCCGCTGTCACCCTGGAAAAATTCCTGCAGGCAAACAATGTCAGCCGATTCGTTTTTTAGGAAGGAAAATATTTTGTTTCGGGTTTCTTTGTTTCCACTCCAGTTATACAAATCAAAATTGCGGACGTTATAAGAAAGCACTTTAATTCCTTTTTCGTTTTCAATTCCGTTTCCGAAGTGAAATAAATTTTTCATATTGTTCCATCCAATCAAAATAATCACGAGCGAAATCCAGTATAATTTTTTCCAGCGGATAATCCACCAGATGAGAAATAAAACATTTATGAGAAGAAGATATGGATACGCGAGGCCGAAAAAAGCAAATATCCAGAATGATTTTGGATTTGCATAAGGAGCGAAATAGGAGAGAAGCAAGGAGATTAGAAAAATAAAATATACAATTCGAATCAGAAAAGAGAAAATATTTTTTAATCGTTTCACAATTTTTCGTTTATAGTTTTTTGGTTTTTAGTTGTGGTTTACTGAGTTTATAGTTCTGGTTTAAAACCAAAACCGAAAACTAATTAACTAAAACCATAAACCAATCAACAAACAACTAATTTCTCCCGCTTGCTTTAAATAAAAAATCTTTTTCTTCTTTGGTAAGCGCATCGTATCCCGATTTGGAAATCTTATCCAGTATCTGGTCAATCTTTTGTTGTTTTAATCTTTGATTTGAATTAAAATCATCATCTGAAACTTTCCTGCGGTAACTCACTTTTATTTTTGGTCTTTTGGGAGAAGCAATCCAGTCAAGCAGGTTTGTAAAAGGTTTTGTAATGTCTTTTCCGTTTTTATATTGCAGCATAAAAATCATTCCGAACAATGCTCCGCCAATGTGTGCGATTTTTCCTCCGGTGTTTTGAGAAATGTCGAGCAAACTTGTGAGGACAAAAGAAATCAGTGCCAAATATTTCAAACGTACTCCGCCAAAAAATAAAAGATGAATTACATAATCGGGAAGAAGAATTGCAATGGCAATTACCACTGCCATCACGCCAGCCGAAGCGCCCAGCAAAAAAGTATTTTGAAAGTAGAGAGGAAAAACAAGAGAAGAGAGCAAATACAAAATTCCTCCGCTGATTCCGCCAAGAAGATAAACAGCTACCAGTCGTTTGCTTCCAACATATTCCACAAAAATTTTTCCGAGCCAGTAAAGCCAAAGCATATTGAAGAGAATGTGAAAAAAATCTTTGTGCAGGAACATGTAAGTAATGAGCGCCCATGCGTGTGTGAGCGCGGTTGAAATTTCCCCAGGAAGAGCGAGCCAATACACGAGCGAAAATCCTTGTCCGGAAAACCGTAAAAGTTCATCCACAATATTTACCACAATAAAAACAATCGCATTGATGACGATGATGCGCATCAGCCCGCTTCCGCTTCGAGTGAAAACTCCTCTCAAGTCATTAGTAAATGACATAATTCAAAACTTATCAATTTTATTTTTTGTCGGAAATTTTTTTCAAAACAAATTTATTAATTTCTATAGTATTGTCGGAAGGTGTGATGGATAGTTCATGTATTTTGTTAGTAAGATTTTTAAAAGAAAGAGGAAATTTTTTTTCATCAATGAAAAACCATTTCCAGTTTTGTTCGATATTATTTTTTATTTCTGCAATTTCTGTTCCATCCAAAAAAATTTTTATTCCTGATTTCTTTTCTTTTCCTCTCATTAGAATCTGAAATAAAAAAGAAGCAGCAGAATCTCTGGGAGTAAAAAAATATTTTAATGAACTCGATTTATAGCACGAGATATAACTTGTGAATGATGAAAAATCATTTTCTTTTGCATTGGCGGGAAGTTCTGTTTTAATGGAAATGTTTTTTTCATCGTTATCAAATAATTCTGCTTCAAAATAAAAATCTTTACTCCAGCGTGAAGGATGGCTTGCTTCATGCCATGCATCCAACTGATAAAAAACCGGATGCTGAGAATCTTCTGCATTGTAAATATAAGTGCTTCCTTGCCTTCGAACTTCAAATTTTAATTTCGCTCCGTCAAGATTTATTTCCGCTATGGCATTCAAAGGAGCATCGCCTTTTTTGTTGGATAAATTCTGAATTGTTCCCGTAATTGCATAAATTTTTTTGCCAATAATTTTTTTTGCAACAATCATTATTCTTTTGTCACCGGATGGAAAAATAAATTCGGGGACATTCATAATTTCTCCATGACGAAAAATATTTTCAAACCTGCTTGTGATTGCCTGAGCATACACCGGCATTGCTGCCTGCCAGATATAAGTTTCCGGATTTGCAAACGGCTGCCGCTCATTGAAAAATCCTGTGTAGAAAAATTCTGCACCTGTCATTGCGAGAAGTTTTAATAAGCCAAGCCATTGTGCAGGACAAATATTTTTTATCGGGTTATTATCCCATCCCGCGGCTACAAACGGAGAATACAATGAATCTCCAAGCGCTATTTCATTCGGACGAGATTCAAAAATCCAGGAAAGCCCGTGCCAGGGACCACTCCAGTAACGCCAGTTCGATGGATAACGCGGATAAAAATCAGGAGTGGAATAATATTTTTCATTGATTGGAGTATTTGCTTTTCTCATTGCGCTGTATGCAAAACGATAATGCGGATGGCCATCAATTCCATACACAGAGTAAATTGAATTTTTCATTTGCGGCAGATTCATGAAACTATCTCTGTAAGTAATTTGAATTTGTTTTATTTTTTCTGCCTGGTAAATATCCCAATTATTGATTTTCATTTTTGTTTTATCTGCAACTAATGAAGGTTCTTTTTTGAGGATTGAAGAATCATACACAGTAAAAATTTCATCTTCTTCATTAAAACAATTCAGCGGGCGTTTCAAATACTGAAAAATATTTTCAAGAAGATGCCGCTGTTTTAATCCATCAAGTGCAATTGTGTCCAGCGAAATATTCGGACTGAAAAGTTTTCCTCTTCGGTGCACGCCATTATTATCAATTACATCAGTTATAAAATTATTTTTTTCATCCCGCAAATAACAATTATCTCCAAGTTTTTGACTCATCACATGATTTCCTTTCATTCCAATCCAGAAAGAAATTGCCGATAGCGGAAGTTCAGGATGTTCATTGGCAATGTTGAGCCATGCATTTTGTAATGTGCCCTGCCTGCCATATGCTTTTGCATCTCCGTTTGTATTCGGACAAATCTGTAAATAATAATTCCAATGCAATGCTAATTCAAGTTGAATGTCGGCACTGTTTTTTATGGATTGTTGCCGTGAAATTTTTTTTAAACCATTTCCTCCTATGAAAGTGGGATCCATCCACAAAAAATTTGAAAGCAATTTATGATTCGACTTAAATCTCGGCAATGGAAAATTTAAAATTTGTTCTACAGCATCCATTTTTATATTCGGAAAGCCGGGAGGAAATTCATTGGTGTCAATATCTTCAATAGTTAATTCCTCGGGAGAATTTTTTTCAAATCGGGTAAAAAGATTTTGGTAAGAATCATTGTGATATGAAAATAAAATCAACGCCATTCCAACAACAGCAAGAGTTAAAATTATTTTCTTATAACGCATAAAAGTTATCGGCTAACTTTGCAAATATCTTATTTAAATGAAATGATTCGGTTTGATAAATTTTCTCTTGCAAATGGGCTCCGTGTTATTCATCACGAAGACAAGTCCACTCCGCTTGTCTGTGTAAATATTTTATACGATGTAGGAGCGCGCGATGAAGATTCGGCACGCACCGGCTTCGCTCATTTATTCGAGCATTTGATGTTTGGCGGAAGCATGAACATTCCCAATTACGATGAGCCGCTGCAAAGAGTAGGAGGAGAGAACAATGCGTTTACTTCGAATGATATTACGAATTATTATCTCACGGTTCCTTCCGCGAATCTCGAAACTGCTTTTTGGTTGGAGAGCGACAGAATGTTGTCGCTTGCGTTTTCTGAAAAAAGTTTAGAAGTGCAGCGCAATGTTGTCATCGAAGAATTCAAGCAGCGTTATTTGAATCAACCATATGGTGACATCTGGCTTTTGCTTCGCCCGATGGTTTATAAAGTGCATCCGTATTTATGGGATACCATCGGAAAAGAAATTTCTCACATTGCGGAAGCAAAGATGGACGATGTACGCGCGTTCTTCAAAAAATTTTATTGCCCGAACAATGCAATCATGGTGGTGAGCGGAAACACTTCGCTCGATGAAGCGAAACGGCTTTCCGAAAAATGGTTTGGTTCCATTCCGAAATGTCCGGATAACAAACGCAATCTTTCTGCAGAACCCGAACAAAAAGAAGTGCGCTCGCTCACCGTTGAACGAGATGTTCCTGTGAATGCTATATATAAGGTATATCACCAGTGCTCGCGCAAGGACAAAGAATATTACACGGTGGATTTGCTCTCGGATATTTTGTCAGACGGAAGTTCTTCGCGCTTGTATAACGAACTGGTGAAAAATAAAAAAATGTTTTCCGAACTTACAGCTTATACCGATGATAGCTTTGACAAGGGAATGTTTGTTGTTTCCGGAAAGCCGGCAAAAGGTGTTGCGATACAAGACGCGGAAAAGGCAATTGAAATGGAACTCGAAAAAATAAAAAATGAACTGGTTGAAGAAAAAGAATTAAAAAAAGTTCAGAATAAAATTGAAGCCACACTCGAGTTTTCAGAAATAAATATCATGAACAAAGCGCTGAATCTTGCCATATCCGAATTATTCGGGGATGCTGATTTGGCAAATCACGAGGCGGAAAAATATCTTTCCGTTACACCTGAGCAGATAAAAGAGCAGGCAAATAAAATTTTTAAAAAAGAGAATTGCTCAACACTGTATTACCTGGCGAAAAACTAAAATAGAGATTTACAAAATCAGCATCGCATCGCCATAGGTAAAAAACTTATATTTATCCTTGATGGCTTCCTTGTACGCTTTCATCATCAAATCATAGCCGCCAAAAGCGCATACCATAATGAGGAGCGATGATTCAGGCGTGTGAAAATTTGTAATCATGCAATCTGCAATGCGAAAATCGTAAGGAGGAAAAATAAATTTATTCGTCCATCCCTTGAATGGCTTCAGGCGGTTTGTAGTAGAAACAGAAGTTTCAACAGCACGCATCGCAGTTGTACCCACCACACAAACTTTTTTCGCGGTGTTCTTCACTTTGTTCACTTCATCAACGCACGGCTGAGGAATTTCCATTTCCTCCGAATCCATTTTATGCTTGGTCAAATCTTCCACTTCAATCGGGCGAAAAGTTCCGAGGCCAACATGAAGCGTAAGTTCTCCAAAATGTATTCCGCGAATCTGAAGTTTCCGAACTAACTCGCGGCTGAAATGCAATCCTGCAGTTGGCGCTGCAACTGCTCCTTCAATTTTTGCAAACACCGTCTGATAACGCTCGGCATCGAGCGGTTCAGGTTTGCGCTTGATGTATTTCGGAAGCGGAGTTTGCCCGAGATTGGTGAGCAGCGTTTTGAATTCGTCATACGGACCGTCAAAAAGAAAACGCAACGTCCTTCCGCGCGAAGTGGTGTTGTCAATTACTTCTGCAACGAGCGAATTTCCATTGCTCTCAAAATATAATTTATTTCCGATACGGATTTTCCGTGCAGGGTCAACGAGCACATCCCACAAACGGCTTTCGCGGTTGAGTTCGCGCAGCAAAAAAACCTCAATGCGTGCACCGGTTTTTTCTTTGTTGCCGTACATGCGCGCGGGAAAAACCTGCGTGTTGTTCACCACCATCACATCGCCCGGTTCAAAATAATTTATAAGGTCTTTGAATTTTTTATGCTCAATGCGTTTCGTCTGGCGATGCACCACCATAAGGCGCGCATCTTCGCGATTCTTTGCGGGATATTCAGCGAGTAAATCTTTAGGCAGGTTGAATTTGAACTGTGATAATTTCATAAAGCAAGTACAAGTATTATGTAGTTAGTATTATGTACAATGAAAAAAGTAGTTGGTAGTTTTCTTAATACTTAATACTCGCTACTTAATACTTTCCTTTTTTTCAAAAAGGGCGCGAATGTACACTTCCAAAGAGGGCTTGTCAAGGGTTTTTGAAAATTTATTTTGGGCGTTTCCTTCGCAAAGCCTCAGGTCGCGCTTTCCGTTTCAATCTTTTCACGAAGCGTGAAAAGGATTTCCACTGCAATCACTAACGCAAACAGCCATATATTTTTTTCAAAGTTAAATTCCCTAGGGATGAAATAGTGACAAAATTTAGGAATGGAAATAAACTCCGCAGGATGAAATAAAATGCTATTTCTTTTTCTTCGCTGATTTTTTTTTCTTGACAGAAACTTTTTTCACTGGCTTATTTTCCACCTTCGCCATTTTCTTTCTTTCCTTCGCGCGCTCTTTCATTTTTTTCATAGCGGTTCGTATGGGAATCCTTTTCTTGGGCGCAACGGGCTGAACGGCTTCGAGCCAATCTTTGAGGTCGCGGGCGTCTTTCAATTTGTATTTTCCGATTCGTGTTCTGCATAGCGAAGCAAGCACCGCACCGCAACCAAGTTGTCTTCCGAAATCATGCGCGAGCGAACGGATGTAGGTTCCTTTTCCGCACTCCACTTTGAATTCAATCATCGGCAGCAGCACGCTCACAATTTCAAACTTGGAAATATTCACGAGAACAGGTTTTACATCTGCCTGTCCGCCATTACGCGCGATGTTGTAAGCGCGTTCGCCCATAATTTTTTTAGCAGAGAAAGGCGGAGGATATTGCCAAACGTTTCCGACAAATTTTTTTGCGGTTTCATTTATGAGTTGCGGAGTAACATGCGTAATCGGATAACGTTCCGTAACCGGAGTTTCAAAATCATACGAAGGAGTGGTTGCGCCCAGCATCATGGTGCCTGTGTATTCTTTTTCCATTCCCTGGAACTGGTCAATCTTTTTAGTGTTTTTTCCTATACATATAATAAGAAGTCCGCTGGCGAGCGGGTCGAGCGAACCTGCGTGGCCGATTTTTACAAACGGAATCTGAAAATTGTGGCGCACATCGCTGCGCATTTTATTTACCACGTCAAACGAAGTCCATGTTTTTGGTTTGTTCACCAAAATAGTTTGCCCGTTGTAGAAATCGTCTTGAGTGATTTTGCTCATGCGGAAAGATTAATGCCCAAATATAAACTTAAACTTAAAAAGAGGATTCCAAGAATGATGCGATAATATCCAAAATGTTTGAACCCATATTTCTGAACGAAGGAAATAAATCCTTTCACTGCAATCACTGCGAATATAAAAGCCACAATTCCTCCTATGAGAAGAAGTTTAATGTTATCCGAATGAATCATGTCTTTCGATTCCCATAAATCTTTTCCGGAAGCCGCAAGCATGGTGGGAATAGCGAGGAGAAAAGAAAATTCTGTGGCAAGTTTTCGGTCGAAGCCGGCAAAAATTCCTCCGAAGATACTTGCCGCTGCGCGCGAAACTCCGGGAATCATTGAGAGGCATTGAAACAATCCAATCTTCACTGCGCCACTATAAGAAATATCTTCCGGTTTTTCGAAAGAAGATTTTTTTTCTTCCGTCCATTTATCCAGCAGAATTAAAATCACTCCGCCAACAATCAGCGCAATGCTCACCACAAACGGATTGAACAAATATGCTTTGATGGTTTTATAAGCGAGAACTCCGATAATTCCCGTTGGAATAAATGCCGCGATAAGTTTGAGATAAATATTTATGCTCACGAAAAATCTTTTTATATAAAGCACCGCCACTGCCATGATGGCTCCGAGTTGAATTACAATTTCAAAGGTCTTGGCGAATTCAGCATCTTGAATTTTCATTACAGCCGAAGCAAGAATCATGTGCCCGGTTGATGAAACGGGAAGAAATTCTGTAATGCCTTCAATGATTGCAAGAATAATTGCATGGAAGGTTGTCATATTATTCCTTCGGCTTCTTGATGATGGCGAGAAGCACCACCACATAGCCACCGATAATCACAATGGGCGCGAGCGTTAATCTGCGGAAAGAAAAAATTTCGTCAGACATTTTATTCGGGTCATCCGAGGCACCGCCAATCATCAGCAGCATTCCGATGGCAACCACCGCGATTCCAATCAGCATGAGTTTATAATTTTCTTTTCCGAAAACAAAACTTGCTTCTTTCTGCTGGGCAGAAACTGTTTTAGTTTGTGCAGTTGATTTTTGTTTTACTTTTGCCATTGCCATTATTTTTCACGAATGTACAAATATTGTATATATGGAATGTTGGAATATTGGAAGAATGGAAGATTGCAAACAGCCAACCATCCAATATTCCATTCTTCCATCTTTCCATTAGTAATAAAGTTCTTCCGAACTCAGGCGAAGATATTTTCTCACAGATAAAAAAGTGGAAACACCGGAAATAAAAATTCCAAGAATAAAAATAACTCCGAAAAGAAAAATCATTAACCGCATGTCGGTGACTTGTTCGAGGTCGGGAATTTTTTTTACGGCAGTAAAAATAATTCCCCAGAGCATGAGATTGGCTATGATTCCCGAAATCATTCCGTGCTTGATTCCATTCACGAGAAATGGCTTGCGAATAAAATTTCCTGTAGCACCAACCAACTGCATTGTTTTAATCAGAAATCTTTTTGAATAAATCGCAAGACGAATGGTGTTGTTGATAAGCGCAAGCGCGATAACAAGAAGAAGCGTAATAAAAATCAAAAGCACTAATGCAATTCGGTTTACATTTTTATTTACGAGATTCACCAGCGATTCCTGGTAATTAAATTCTTTCACGCTGCTGAAATCCGTAATTTGTTTTTGAATCCACGCGATGCTGTCGCGGTTTGCGTAATCGGCTTTCAGTTGCACTTCCATGCTTGCTGGCAGCGGATTATATCCGATGAACTTCACAAAATCTTCTCCCACATCTTTTTTATAAAGCAATGCCGCGGAATCTTTGGAGAGATACACGCTTGATTTCACATAACTGCACGCATTCAGAAAATTATGTAAGCGTTCTGTCTCATCATCTGTTGCTTTGTCTTTGAGGTAAACATGAAAACTGATATTTTCTTTCAAGTGCTCAGATATTTTTTTCGCACTGATGAGAAAAACTCCGAGCAATCCCAGCAAAAATAAAACCAGCGAAACACTTATCACGGTTGTGATGGATGATGTAGAAATTCTTTTTTTTGATTTTTCCTCAGACATTTTACGAAATTAAAAATTAAAAATTAAAAATTGAAAATTGAAACGCGGAGTTATTAGAATAGGAATGTTAATTGCATTTTCCAATTAACGAATAACCATTAACTATTAACTTCGCAGCCCATGGCGTATCCTTTTCAGGAAATAGAAAAAAAATGGCAAAAGTATTGGGCGGAAAAGAAAACTTTTCGCGCGGAAAATAAATCCGGCAAAGAAAAATATTATGCACTTGATATGTTTCCCTATCCTTCGGGCGCGGGCTTGCATGTGGGACATCCGCTCGGGTATATCGCGAGTGATATTGTTTCTCGCTACAAGCGTTTGAAAGGTTTTAATGTGCTTCACCCGATGGGTTATGATTCGTTCGGTTTGCCAGCAGAACAGTACGCGATTCAAACGGGACAGCATCCTGCCATCACTACAGAAAATAATATCGCGCGTTACCGCGAGCAGATGGATAAAATTGGTTTCTCGTTTGACTGGGAAAGAGAAGTGAGAACCTCCGATCCGAATTATTATAAATGGACTCAGTGGATTTTTCTCAAGCTGTTCAACTCTTGGTATAATCCCGAAACAAATAAAGCGGAACCGATTGAAACGCTGATTCCAAAACTGAAAAATTATTCTTCGCTTTCAGAAAAAGAAAAATCTGATTTGATGATGAACTATCGCCTCGCTTACCTCAGTGAGGCGTGGGTGAATTGGTGTCCGCAACTCGGAACTGTTTTGGCAAACGAAGAAGTGAAAGACGGTGTGAGCGAACGCGGTGGTTATCCTGTAGAAAGAAAACTTATGCCGCAATGGAGTTTGAGAATCACAGCGTACGCTGAAAGATTACTAAACGACCTTGAGAAAATAGATTGGAGTGAATCAATAAAAGAGTCGCAGAGAAATTGGATTGGAAAATCGGAAGGAAGTAGTTTGAAGTTTCAGGTTTCAGGTTTCAAGTTTCAGATTGAGGTTTTCACAACTCGCCCTGACACAATTTTCGGAGTAACATTTTTAACGCTTGCTCCTGAAAGCGATTTGGTTCCCCAACTTACAACTCCTGAACAAAAACAAAAAGTGGAAGTGTATGTTCACTATGCGAAGAACCGTTCTGAAAGAGAAAGGCAAACAGAAGTGAAAAAAGTTACCGGAGAATTTACCGGCTCGTATTGCATTCATCCGTTCACAGGAGAAAAACTTCCCATCTGGATTGGAGAATATGTTTTGGCTGGCTACGGAACCGGAGCAGTGATGGGCGTTCCCGCGCACGATACGCGCGATTTTGCTTTCGCAAAACATTTTGGACTGGAGATAAAAAAAGTAATTGCTCCGAATGATAAATCGCTGCAGAAGGAAGAATGTTTTGATACGTATGATGGCTACGCAATCAATTCTGATTTCATAAATGGTTTGCAGGTAAAAGATGCTATCAAAAAAATAATTTCTGAAATTGAAAAAAGAAATTTAGGAAAAGGAAAAACGCAGTACCGCTTGCGCGATGCAATTTTCGGAAGGCAGCGTTACTGGGGCGAGCCCATTCCCATCTATTATAAGGAAGGAATTCCCTGCTCGGTGGATGAAAAAGATTTGCCGGTTATTCTTCCTGAAGTGGATAAATATCTTCCAACAGAAACAGGAGAGCCACCACTCGCACGCGCGAAGAATTGGAAATACAAAAACTCTTTCGAGTTTGAAAAAACCACCATGCCCGGCTGGGCGGGAAGCAGTTGGTATTATTTGCGCTATATGGATTCGCAAAATAAAAATGAGTTTGCGAGTAGGGACGCACTGAATTACTGGCGCGATGTGGATTTATACATTGGCGGAAGCGAACACGCCACAGGACATTTGCTCTATGTACGCTTCTGGACAAAATTTTTATTTGATTTAGGTTTTTTGCCGATTGTTGAGCCGGCAAAGAAGTTGATTAATCAAGGAATGATTTTAGGGAGAAGCAATTTTGTCTATAGAATTAATTATACACTTGGCTCAATAAATGCTTATGATGATACATTGAAAGAAGTTGAAGCCTGGAAAAAAGCAGAAGATCAATTGCCTTTTATTTATGTTACTAAATCATATTTTGAAAGATATTTAAGTGGTCTTTATACAAAAAAGAAAATAGTAGATGACATTAATAATGTGCTTAGGCGAAAAAAAATTAATACAGAAAATTTTGTAGTTGATTTTAATAACCAAAACAAATTAATTGATTCATGGCGCACAGATATAAATGCAGTCAATAATGATGAATTAGATTTGGATAAGTTTATAATTGGTGTAGAAAAAGAAGCTGAATTTATACGTGAAGATGATGGGAAATATATTTGCGGTTTTGAAGTAGAGAAGATGTCAAAGTCTTTCAAAAATGTCGTCACTCCCGATTTTATCTGCAATGATTTTGGCGCTGACACTCTCCGCATGTACGAAATGTTTCTCGGTCCGCTGGAGATGAGCAAGCCATGGAACACAAACGGAATTTCCGGAGTGTTTAA
Source organism: Bacteroidota bacterium (assembly GCA_016195025.1). NCBI lineage: Bacteria > Pseudomonadati > Bacteroidota > Bacteroidota bacterium. The sequence goes on from JACQAL010000022.1 coordinate 56,271, forward strand.
TTTTCTGAATCGTTTCTGGAGGTTATTTCATAAAGAGAATCCAACTAAAAATCCTGAAGAAAAAATTCAGAATCCGGAATTTTATTCTGTGAGCGATGACGAGCCGACCAAAGAAGAATTAAAAATTCTTCACAAGACAATTAAAAAAATTCAGGAGGATATTGAAAATTATTCTTTCAATACCGCAGTGAGCGCATTTATGATTTGCACCAATGAACTCACGGAACTAAAATGCAGCAAAAGAAAAATTCTTGAACCGCTGGTGATTTTACTTTTGCCCTTCGCTCCGCACATTGCAGAAGAACTTTGGAACAAGCTAGGACATAAAGAAAGTGTCACATTTGCTTCCTTTCCGCAGTACAACGATGCGCTCACCATAGATGATTCGTTTGCGTATCCTGTCTCCTTCAACGGGAAAATGCGTTTCAACATTGAACTTTCACTCAGTTTATCTCCTGCCGAAATTGAAAAAGAAGTGCTTGCATTAGAGCAGACAAAAAAATACCTAGAAGGAAAACAACCAAAAAAAATAATTGTTGTGCCTAAAAGAATCGTAAATATTGTGGTATAAAAGTTGTATCTTTCTTCCTATGAAATTTCCGGGTCAACTATTTTTGTTTTTTATTTTTTCATTTATGCTTTTTGGATTTGCATCCAATCAACTAATTACTCTACCGATATCTAACGGGATAACCGAAAAACCAATTTCCGATTCTGCGCAGCAAACAAAAAATTCTGTTCTTCGCTCGTGCAAGAATGAAGCGTTTAAGCGCGGAGAAAAATTAACGTACAGAATGCATTATGGTTTTATAAATGCAGGCGAAGCAGTGATACAGGTGCTCGATGACAACAAGCAGATTGGCGGGCGAAATACTTTTCACATGCTCGGGCTTGGCTACACAAACAGTTCGTTCGATTGGTTTTTTTATGTGCGCGACCGCTATGAATCGTATATTGATGAAGACGCAATGGTTCCCTGGCTTTTCATCAGGCGCGTGAATGAAGGCGGATATAAAATCGAACAGAACCACATTTACAATCATTATAAAAACAGTGTGGACAGCAACGGAAAAAAATTTGATGTGCCCGATGGAGTTCAGGATATGCTCTCGGCTTTTTTTTATGCGCGCACGATTGATTTTTCAAATGCAAAAGAGGGAGATATTTTTGAGTTCCCTTGTTTTGTCGATGACCAGGTATGGCCACTCAAAATGAAATATGCCGGAAAGGAAGTTATCAAATCGGATATCGGAAAAATCCGCTGCATAAAATTCCGGCCCGTTGTGCAGACGGGAAGGATTTTTAAAAAGGAAGAAGATATGACCGCGTATATTTCCGATGACAAAAACAGAATTCCCATTCGTGCCGAAGCAAAAATTCTTGTGGGTTTCATCAAAATGGATTTGACAGAATATTCCGGCATTGCCAATCCGCTTTCGCTCTGCGAAAAATAAATCCTCGAAAAGCGAAACAATACGAAAAATACAAAACATAAATTTCTTTTTATTATTCTTTCGTACTTTCGCGCAAATTCGTTTTTCGAAGATTTATGGAACTTACTCCTGAAATTATTGAACGCCTGAAAAAGCTGAACGAAAAGTACGAGGCGATGGGACAGAGCATGACCAATTATCTCGATGGTCTTCTCATTTCAAATTATCTTACTTACTGGGATTACACGCATGTGGACACTTTGCTCTCGCTACAAAATCCGAAAACAGATTTTCCCGATGAATTAATTTTTATCATCTATCACCAGATAACGGAATTGTATTTTAAACTTTCACTTCACGAGTTTGACCAGATTGCCAACAACGGAAAAAAAGTAATGCCGAACGGAGAAGATTTAGGATGGAATGAAAAACTGGATGTGAAATTTTTTATCGAAAGAGTTAATCGCATCAACAGATATTTTGAAGCGCTCACAAAATCATTTGACATCATGGTAGATGGAATGGAGCCGCAGCAATTTCTTTCCTATAGAATGACGCTCCTCCCCGCCAGCGGATTTCAAAGCGCGCAATACCGCATGATTGAAATTTGTTCTACAGATTTTATCCGGCTGGTAGATAAAGAAGTCAGAAAAAAATTTGAAAATAAAAATTCTTCTTTCGAAGAAATGTATGAACATATTTACTGGAAACAAGGCGCAACAGAACTTGCAACAGGAAAGAAAACCCTTACCCTGAAACAATTTGAGAAAAAGTATTCTAAAAAATTTATTTCTCTTGCAAAAGAATATCAAACTAAAAATATCTGGGCGAAGTATAAATCACTTTCTGCTAACGACCAGAAAAATGCGGACGTTATAAATGCACTTAAGAATTTAGATTTAAATGTAAATGTTTTCTGGCCGCTCATTCATTTGAAATCTGCCGTGCGGTATTTGCAGCAAGATGAAAAACACATTGCCGCTACAGGCGGAACCAACTGGCAGAAATATTTGCCTCCACGATTTCAGAAAAGAATTTTTTATCTCGAACTCTGGAGCGAAGAAGAAAAAAATGAATGGGGAAAGCCGGGGGTTCTTAATGCACTGAAAAAATAATTTTTAGAAATAATTTTTTATATATCGGTGTAATCTAATCAATCATGTGGTTTCGACTTCTTCAGTTACTCGCAAGTTCAGCCGTTGTAACTTTTATTGTTAGAAATTCCCGAAAAATTATTTTGCCCGGCTTTGAACATCTTCCGCTCTACGATGTATCGGGTTTTTTCTGGAATGCAATTACAAAGGGCGCTCTTCCTATGCGCGCTTCTGCAGTAGCATTCAGTTTTTTTCTGGCAATTTTTCCGAGTATTATTTTTGTCTTCACGGTTATTCCTTATATACCCATTGCAAATTTTCAAGACCAACTTCTCGATTTGCTTGCGAATGTAATGCCTACGAATGCCTATGAAGCCACGCGTGAAACGATTGAAGACATTGTTAAAAATCAGCGCGGAGGTTTGCTCTCGGTTGGGTTTGTGATGGCGCTTTATTTTTCCACGAACGGTTTCAGCGCGCTCATTACTGCTTTCAATGCTACGCATCACCAGATTGAAACACGCAATTGGATTCAGCAGCGAATAGTTTCTCTTTATCTTGTTATCATCTGCACTTTTTTAATGACGCTCGCCATAGCGCTGATTATCGGCAGCGAAATTGTTTTGAATAAAATTTTTCACCGCGGAGAATTTTTATTTCATCTTATACAAATCGGGCGGTGGCTTATTGTGTTCACACTTTTTTATTCGCTCATCTCGTTTACTTTTTATTTGGGGCCTTCAAGAAAATCCGGATGGAAATTTGCTTCTGCCGGTTCCATGCTCGCAACTATTTTATCCATCATTACTTCATTGGGTTTTACGTATTACATAAATCACTTTGGCAAATACAATAAACTTTACGGTTCCATCGGAACGCTCATAGTTGTTTTGCTTTGGATTTATTTTAACGCAATGGTGATTCTGATTGGATTTGATTTGAACGTAAGCATTCTCGAAGCCAAGCGAAATAAGAAATCATTAGAAGAAGCAATTCCCGAGTGAAAAATTTAGTAAGGTTTCTCAGCAGTTTTCTTTTTGCTCATTCCATTGAACAACGAAAAAGCAAAGTGAGCGGGAATCTCGAAGTGCTTTACGCGAATGGAAAATATGTTTTGGATTCTGCGCACGTAAATTATTCTTTCGGAGGATTGCATAAAGTTTTCCAAAAAGTGTTTGCTCAATTTGAAATTAACAAAAGAGAAATAAAAAAAGTTTTAATTCTTGGTTTCGGAACCGGAAGTGTAGCAAGCATTCTGCAGGAAGAATACAAAAAAGAAATTAAAATCACCGGAGTGGAAAATGATGAAGTGGTGATTGAACTCGCAGAAAAATATTTTTCTCTTAATAAGTACAAAAATTTAACCCTTCACCGTGAGGATGCATATGAGTTTGTTTTTCGGTGCAATCAAAGATTTGATTTGATAGTGATAGATATATTTATTGATTTAAATGTTCCTGAAAAATTTACAGAAGAAAAATTTATTTCTCAAACCGGAAATCTTCTCTCGGAAAAAGGAATTTTATTTTTCAATCTTGTCATTCACAATGAAAAAATACGGGATAAAGGTGCAAAACTTTTTAAGGATTTAAATTCTCTGGCAGGAAAAACCGAATGGTGCAGGATTTTTGCACAGCAAACTGAAAACTGGGTTTTCGTTTCACAGAAATAAAACAGCCCGACTCAAAATCGAATCAGGCATTTCTTATATTTATTGAAATGGTGTTATCCTTTTTTAGATTTTCCTTTGTCTTGATTTTTTGACATGGATTCCATAATGCTGTTACAGGCATCGATGCAACTTAACATGTGTTTCTGGCAATCGGATTTATAAGTTATGATGGCATTGCTCCATTCGCTGAGTTTGCTCTCCATCGTTGATTTTTTTTCATACCATTCGCCTAACGATTTTTGCGTTTCACTTTTGTCAATTCCGCCTTTCATAACTTTATCTTTCCAAGCGGCAAATTGCGTTTGCAGATTTTCAATTTCACTTTTCATTGTTTCCCAGTCCTTCCACATGCCTGCGTATTTTTCTTTGTCCGATTTGCATGCGGTATAAGCGGAAGAGCAGATCGTTTTGCATTTTTCATCCGACATTGCGCTTACTTCATTTTCCATTTTTCCGCAATGCTCTTCATCTTCCTTCATGCTTGTTTTCAAATCTGCCGACCATTCAGTAGCCTGTTTCGTGAATTCACTCCATGACGTTTCAAAATTGGCGATGTTCTTTTGGATTTCCTCACCGGGACCATTGCTGCAGGCCGTGAAACAAAACAGCCCGACTGTTCCCACCAGAATTAAGTTTGCTTTCATACACTGGAATTTAAATTTAATTAATGTTGATTTTTTAATCCCATAAATATAGAAAAGAATGAAAGCGGAAAAATTATTTTTTCACTCGAAGGAAAAAATTGTTTTGCACAAAATATCGGTGCATTCTTTCAGCTGCGCTTCGGTGATAATGAGCGGAGGCGCAAGGCGGATAATATTTCCATGCGTTGGTTTTGCGAGCAATCCGTTTTCCATCAATGCAATGCAAAGCTCCCACGCGGTTTTGTTTTTTCTCTCCCTGATTTCGATAGCGCAGAATAAACCTTTGCCGCGTATTGTTAATATCATGTCATCTCTTTCATTTTGAATTTTTTTCAATTCATCTAAAAGAATTTTTCCCAAGTGAAAAGAATTTTCATAGAGGTTTTCTTCTTCCAGAACTTTTATGGAAGTAATTGCTACTCTGCACGCAAGAGAATTTCCTCCGTAAGTGGAACCATGCTCGCCCGGTTTTATGCAAAGCATAATTTCATCATCAGCAAGAACTGCGGAAACCGGAATTGTTCCACCCGATAATGCTTTTCCCAGAATTAAAATATCGGGATGAACATTTTCATGGTCGCAGCATAAACGTTTTCCGGTTCTGCCAAGGCCTGTTTGAATTTCATCGGCAATGAAAAGTACATTTGCTTTTTTACAGAGGTCAAAACATTTTGCGAGATAACCATCATCAGGAATAAAAACTCCAAGCTCACCCTGTACGGGTTCAACTAAAAATCCTGCAACGTTTTTATCTTTCAGAGCATTTGCAAGCGCTTCAACATCATTATAAGGTATAACAACAATTCCCGGAGTGAACGGACCAAAATTATTTTTCGCATCCGGGTCGGTGGAAGCGGAAATAATAGAAATAGTTCTTCCGTGAAAATTTCCTTCGCAAACAATTATTTTTGCTTCGTTCGCAGCGATTCCCTTTTTTTCATATGCCCATTTGCGGCAAAGTTTCATTGCGGTTTCAACTCCTTCCGCGCCTGTATTGGCAGGAAGAACTTTATCGTAACCGAAATACTGCGTGATAAATTTTTCGTATTCGCCCAGCGAAGAATTATAAAAAGCGCGAGAAGTAAGCGTTAGTTTTTTTGCCTGTTCGGTTAACGCGGAAATAATTTTCGGATGACAGTGACCTTGATTAACGGCAGAGTAAGCAGAAAGAAAATCAAAATATTTCTTTCCGTCAATATCCCAAACAAAAACTCCTTCTCCTCTGTCAAGCACAACCGGAAGCGGATGATAGTTGTGAGCGCCATAGCGATTCTCTAACTCCATTAATTTTTCTGCGCGGAATTTTTCAGTCATTGTTTCCATTTTCCAAAATCGGATTGTCCACTGAAAGGCGGACTCCGTAATTTTTCGGAGCGAATATACAAAACTTATACTGCTAACTTTGCTGTGTGAAATCAAAACAAATTTTTCAGAGCGTAGAAATTTTTGACATCAGCACCGAAGGAAAAGGAATCGGTCGCGTAAATAATATTGTCTGCTTTATTGATTTTGCTGTGCCGGGAGATGTGGTGGATATTGAAATCACTAAGAAGAAAAGTAATTACCGCGAAGGAAAAATAATTCAGTATCAAAAATATTCTGAGAAAAGAGTTGAACCTACTTGCAAACATTTTGGAACTTGCGGAGGATGCAAATGGCAAAATCTGAATTATGAAACGCAATTATTTTTCAAGCAGAAATATGTGGAAGATGCAATGAATCGTCTTGCAAAAATTAAAACTTCTATCCTTCCAATCATTCCTTCAAAAAATATTTATAACTACCGCAATAAACTTGAATTTACTTTTTCCAATAAAAAATGGCTGACGAAAGATGAATTGAATTTAAAATTGTCTTCCGACTCAACTTCAGATTTGCTTTCTCATTCAGCGCTCGGGTTTCATATTCCAAAATTATTTGACAAAGTTTTGGATATTGAAAAATGTCATTTGCAGGAAGAACCATCGAATGCGATTCGACTTGAAGTAAAAAAGTATGCGCTCGAAAATAAATTAGAATTCTTTGATATTCGAAAACAAACCGGTTTTCTCCGCAACCTTATAATAAGAAACACTTCTATAAGCGAATGGATGGTGATTGTTGTATTTTTTTATGAAGATAAAATCGCGAGAGAAAAATTATTGAAACATATTCAGAAAAAATTTCCAGAGATAATTTCTTTGCAATATGTAATTAATTCCAAAAAGAATGATTCCATTTTTGATTTGGAAGTAAAAACTTTTTCGGGGAAAGATTTCATTGAGGAAGAAATGGAAGGATTAAAATTTCGAATCAGCCCTAAATCTTTTTTTCAAACAAACTCTTCGCAGGCATACGAACTTTATAAGGTGACGAGAGAATTTGCAGAACTAAAAGGAAATGAAATAGTTTATGATTTATATACGGGAACAGGAACGATTGCAAACTTTGTTGCGCGCAATGCAAAAAAAATAATCGGTATTGAATATATTTCGGAAGCGATTGATGACGCGAAAATAAATTCTCAAATCAACAATATTTCTAACACAGAGTTTTTTTCAAGAGATATAAAAGATATTTTGAATGATGATTTTATTTCTGTTCACCGAAAACCCGATGTAATCATTACTGACCCTCCGCGTGCCGGAATGCACGAAGATGTAACAAAATTTTTTTTAGAAATAAATCCTGAAAAAATAGTTTATGTAAGTTGCAATCCTGCAACTCAGGCAAGAGATATTTCCATTCTTGCGGAAAAATATTCTGTTGCAAAAGTTCAACCTGTGGATATGTTTCCCCATACCGCGCACGTTGAAAGTGTAGCTCAGCTTAGAACAAAATAATTCCGACATTATTTTTTCGTTGAGAAAAGTTTTACAAAGCAAATTTATTATCAATTTTAAAATTATTTTTAGTGCCGTTTTTCATAGGAGAAAATCTCCTTTGAAAAATCTGAAAAAGTTTTGTAAGAAAAAAATGTTTTCCTTTGCAAATTATTTATGGGAAAAAATCTTGTAATTGTTGAGTCGCCAGCCAAAGCAAAAACAATCGGAAAGTTTTTGGGGGAAGAATATATTGTAAAATCCAGCGTAGGTCACATCCGCGATTTGCCTAAAAAAGAAATGGGAGTTGATGTGAAAAAAGGATTTGAACCCGCTTATGAAATTTCTTCTGAGAAAAGACAAGTTGTGAGTGAACTGAAAAAGCTTGCGAAAGATTCACAGATTGTTTGGCTCGCGACAGACGAAGACCGCGAAGGAGAAGCCATTGCCTGGCATTTGCACGAGGCACTTGGGCTCAGCGAAAAAAAAACCCGCAGAATAGTTTATCACGAAATCACGAAGACAGCGATACAAGAAGCTTTTGCAAATCCGCGCACGATTGATAAAAATTTGGTTGACGCGCAGCAGGCGCGAAGAATTCTCGACCGATTAGTTGGCTACGAACTTTCTCCTATTCTCTGGAAAAAAGTCCGCCCGTCACTTTCCGCAGGAAGAGTGCAATCGGTTTCTGTAAGATTATTGGTTGAGCGCGAGCGTGAAATAAACGAGTTTGAAGTTTCTACATATTATAAGGTAGCAGGAATTTTTTCTGTGACGGATGAAAACGGAAAAACAACTTCTTTCAAAGCGGAACTTTCTGAAAAATTAAAAACGGAAGAAGAAGCAAAACAACTTCTTGAAAAATTAAATGGTGCGAACTTCACGATAAAAAATATTGAGAAGAAACCTTCGAAGCGCACTCCCGCTGCGCCATTCACCACTTCAACTTTGCAACAAGAAGCAAGCAGAAAACTTGGCTTCTCTGTTTTACAAACAATGCGTGTTGCGCAAGGTTTGTACGAGGATGGAAAAATTACTTACATGCGAACGGACTCTGTGAATCTTTCGGGCTTTGCATTGAATGCCGCGCGCAATGAAATCAACCGTTTGTTCGGAGAAAATCACTGGAAGAAAAGACAATACACAACCAAATCTGCAAGCGCACAGGAAGCGCACGAAGCAATTCGTCCGACATTTCTTGCCAACCGCACGATTGATACCGATGATGACCGCCAACGGAAATTATACGAACTCATCTGGAAAAGAACTGTGGCCTCGCAAATGGCGGATGCGGAATTGGAAAAAACAACGATAACCATTTCACAAAACAAAACCGAAAATGAATTTCTCGCTCTCGGAGAAATTATTTTGTTCGATGGATTTTTGAAAGTATATATGGAATCCAGCGATGAAGAAGAAGAAAACGAAGAAGGAATTCTTCCCGCAGTAACGGTTGGTCAAAATGTTTTGATGCAGGAAATTTCCGCAACGCAGCGATTCACTCAGCCGCCATCGAGATACACAGAGGCGAGTCTGGTGAAAAAGTTAGAGTCGCTTGGAATCGGCAGGCCTTCTACATATGCCCCAACAATTTCTACCATCGTGAAAAGAAATTATGTGGTGAAAGAGCCGCGCGAAGGAAAAGAAAGAAAGTATAATTCACTTCTACTTAAAGATGGTACTATCTCTGCGAAAACAAATATAGAAATCACAGGAGCAGAAAAGGGAAAACTTTATCCGACCGATATCGGAATTATTGTAAATGACTTTCTTCAACTTTATTTTCCAAACGTAATGGATTACCAGTTCACCGCGAGAGTCGAAGAAGAGTTTGACGAAATCGCAGAAGGAAAAATGTCGTGGAAAGAAATGCTGAAGGAATTTTATGTTCCGTTTCACAAAGACGTGGAAAAAACTGCGGAAGAATCCGAGCGCGCATCAGGAGAAAGGATTTTGGGAAAAGATCCGAAATCAGGGAGACCGGTTCTTGTACGCGTGGGAAGATTCGGACCGATGGCGCAGATTGGTCATCAGGATGACAAACAAAAACCTTTGTATGCTTCGATGCGCAAAGGACAAATGATTGATACCATCACGCTCGAAGATGCGCTCGACCTTTTCAAACTTCCGCGCACGCTTGGCGCGCACGATGCGAAAGAAATTGTGGTGAGCATAGGCAGGTTTGGTCCTTATATAAAGTATGGCGAAGAATATATTTCTCTTCCGAAAACTGAAGACCCGTATTCTGTAACGCTGGAACGCACTATAGAAATTATTACCGGTCCGCGCTTGCCGAGAAAAGTTGGAGAGTATGAAGGAAAAGAAATTATTGCCGCAAAAGGATTTTTCGGAAATTATTTGAAGTGGGGAAATACGAATGCTTCTCTCTCGAAACAATACGACCCTTTTCTTATTTCCCTTGAAGAAGCAATTCCGATTGTAAAAATAAAAGCGGAGAAAGATGCCGCCAAGCATATTAAAAGCTGGGAAGAAGACAGGCGCGTGAAAGTAGTGTATGACCGCTGGAAAAATCCTTCCGTGCAATCGGGAAAAAAGTTTTTTCGGATTCCAAAAGATAAAGAGCCAACTGAACTTACACTCGAAGAATGTTTGCAGATTGCGGGAATTAAGAAAGGAAAGAAAGCCAAAGCGGCAGTTGATAGTAAGCAGTTGGCAAAAAATACAAAAGAGCCAAAAGTCAAAATTCAAAAGAAGACCAAGAAACCTGCTCCATCAAAACCAAAGCTGAGAGTGGTGAAGGCGAAAAGAAAATTTGCCAAGAGGAAATAATTCTTCCCTTTTCAAAAACTTCCTGTTGATAACTGAGATTGCTTCGCTTCGCTCGCAATGGCGGGTGAGTTAAATTTGCTTTGCTCAAGCAAAAATTTGATGGAAGACATTTTTCAATTCCTCGCCCCGGTAAATTCTGAAATCATGGGGCAGCCCGCAGAAAATTCTCTGGGCGCGGCAATAAAAAAATTTGTTGACGGAAAATCCTATCCTGAATTGAAAGGAATTCATCTTGCAATAATCGGAGTGGAGGAAGAGCGCAGAGCGGTGAACAACGAAGGAAGCGGACAGTCCGCAAACGCGGTGCGTCCGTATCTCTACAATCTTTTCAAAGGAAAATATAAAGCGAAAATTGCTGACCTGGGAAATATTAAACAAGGTCATGCTGTGAAGGATTCTTACTTCGCGCTCACGAGTGTTTGCCACGAGCTGATGAAAAATAAAATCATTCCGATTGTGATTGGAGGCGGGCAGGATTTGACTTTCCCTATGTACAAAGCGTTTGATAAACTTGAACCGACAATAAATTTAGTGGATGTGGATGCCAAGTTTGATATTGGCGGACCGGATTCTGAATTTAATTCTTCGGCTTACGTGGGAAAAATAATTCTTCACCAGCCGAACATACTTTTTAATTACAGCAACATTGGTTATCAAACTTATTTCGTGGCGCAAAAAGAAATTGACCTCTTTCATAAATTATATTTTGATGCGTACCGTTTGGGGCAGGTGCGGAGCAACATGGAAGAAGTGGAGCCGATTGTACGCCACGCGGATTTACTTTCGTTTGATATGTCTTCAATCCGAATGAGCGATGCGCCCGGTAACGGCAACGCAACTCCAAACGGGTTTTACGGGGAAGAAGCTTGCCAGATTACGCGCTATGCAGGGCTGAGCGACAAACTTGGCGCAATTGGATTTTTTGAAATGAATCCGGCAAAAGATAAACGCGGGCAAACCGCGCATCTGCTTGCGCAGATGATTTGGTATTTCATAGAAGGATATTACAAGCGCTACCAGGATTTCCCGTTCCGTAAAAAATCGGATTACCTCAAGTACAGAGTTTCGATTAAAGAAAATAAAAACGAAATTATTTTTTACAAATCAAAACGCTCGGACCGGTGGTGGATGGAAGTTCCGTATCCTACACAAAAGAAATTAAAGTTCGAGCGCCAGTGTTTAGTGCCCTGTTCCTATAAGGACTACGAAGAAGCCACCAAAGAAGAAATGCCTGACCGCTGGTGGCAGACGTATCAGAAGCTGACCTGATATTTTTTCTTCTCGCAAATTAATTTACCTGCTTTTCTTTCTTCCTATCTTTGCTCCCCATGTCCTCCGAAAAAAAATTCTGCACCGATTCCGGAATTGAGATAAAGAGAATCTATTCTCCCGATAGCTATCGGGACGGAGAAGAGGCAGGAAAATTTCCCTTCACCCGCGGCATTCAGAATGATATGTATCGCGGAAAGTTGTGGACCATGCGCCAGTATTCCGGATTTGCTACTGCCGAGGAATCAAACAAGCGGTATAAATATTTATTAGCGCACGGCACAACGGGATTATCCGTTGCGTTTGATTTGCCAACGCAAATCGGCTATGACAGCGACCATGCGCTTGCCGAAGGCGAAGTGGGAAAATCAGGCGTGGCAATTGATTCGCTGGCGGATGTGGAAATTCTTTTTGATGGAATTCGTCTCGAAGAAATCACCACTTCCATGACGATTAATTCCACCGCATCCATTTTACTTGCCATGTACATTGCGCTGGCGAAAAAGCAGGGCGCTGACTTAAAAAAAATATCCGGCACCGTTCAGAATGATTTGCTGAAAGAATATGCCGCGCGCGGAACATACATCTATCCGCCTAAAGCAAGCATGCGCATCATCACCGATATTTTTGAATACTGCGCAAAGGAAATTCCGAAGTGGAACACCATTTCTGTTTCGGGTTATCACATTCGCGAAGCAGGCGCAACCGCTGTGCAGGAACTTGCTTTCACGCTTGCAAACGGGAAGACATATCTGAAAGCCGCGCTCGAGCGAAAGTTAGACATCAATGTTTTTGCAAAACGGATTTCTTTCTTCTTTAACGCGCACAATAATTTGTTTGAAGAAGCCGCCAAGTTCCGCGCTGCGCGAAGAATGTGGGCGAAGATTACCAAAGAACTCGGTGCAACGGATGAACGCGCCATGCTCCTCCGCTTTCACACGCAAACAGGCGGAAGCACGCTCACCGCGCAGCAGCCGCATACTAATATTGTGCGTGTAACAGTTCAGGCGCTCAGTGCTGTACTTGGCGGAACGCAGTCGCTGCACACAAATGGTTATGATGAAGCATTGAGTTTGCCCACCGAAGAAGCCGCGCGCATTGCGCTGCGCACGCAGCAGATTATTGCTTATGAAAGCGGAGTTGCTGATACGGTTGACCCGCTGGGCGGCTCGTATTTCATAGAGGAATTAACCAATGAAGTGGAAGCGAAAGCATGGGAATACATCCGCAGGATTGATGCGATAGGCGGTTCGGTCTCCGCCATTGAGCAGGGTTATATGCAGAATGAGATTGCCCGTTCTTCGTATGAGTATCAGGATAAAATTGAGAAAGGCGAAAAAATAATTGTGGGCGTAAATAAGTTCACGGTGGAAGAAAAGCCGCAGGGAGAAGTTTTTTCGGTGGATGAATCGGTAAGAAGTTTGCAGGTTGAGAAAATAAAGAGCATAAGAGCGAAAAGAGATAATTCAAAAGTAACAGCCGCGCTTGCAAAAATTGGAGAAGCCGCTCGCGGAACAAAGAACCTCATGCCTTTCGTTCTTGAAGCGGTGGAGAGTTACGCCACGCTGGGAGAGATTGCCGATGTGCTCAGGAAGGTGTTTGGGGAGTACAAATAGAATTTTTACAGAGCAGCAACTGTATTTGCAGATTTAGTTGTCTTAGAGCTGTCCTTCACAATCACAAAAATTTCCTCGTTGTCTTTTTTCATCAGGTATTTTTCGCGCGCAAATTTTTCAAGGTCGGCAGGATTAGTGCGCAGTTCCTTCATCTCTGTTTTGCTTTTTGTAATTTCATCGAGGTAATATTTTTCGTCTGTTCTCAGTTGTTTTAATTTCTGCTTCAGTTCGTATTGCGACATGAAATCATTTTTATCGAAGAAGCCCGTCCACACAATTACTGCCGCCAGCGTAATGAAATACTTATTCCAGAACAGCGAGAGAACTTTCTTTCCTGCAAATTTCTTCTTCCCCATAAAACAAAAGTAGTGTAGGAAACAATCTTTGACAAGAGGAATAGTTATACTTTTAAACAAAATAGTTAACAGCAATGGAAGAGTGGAAGGTTGGAAGATTGGATGTTTATCATTCTTCCACCATTCAAACTTCCAATCTTCCGTATAAACAGAAAAACATGAAGCCCGCATTTATATCTTCGCTCTTAATTTTTTCTTTCGCGTTCATGACTGATTCATTCAAATCACAGCAGCAAAAATTTCCAAGGGTGAAAACCGCCTATGAGGAAAAAGAAAAAGCAATGAAGGAATTATTTTCTGCCAAGGGAATTGAACTTTCTGCTGCCGGCATTTTCATCCGCGCCTTCAAGCAAGAAGCGCAACTTGAAATCTGGGCAAAGAACAAGCAGGAGAAATATGAGTTGATAAAAACATATTCTATTTGTTCTTCTTCGGGCGAACTTGGACCGAAGCGAAAACAAGGAGACGGGCAGGTGCCCGAAGGTTTTTACGAGATAGAGCGCTTCAATCCTTCCAGCAATTTTTATTTATCGCTGGGCGTGAGTTATCCGAATGCATCGGATAAAATTCTTGGCGAGAAAAAAAATCTTGGCGGAGATATTTTCATTCACGGCAACTGCGTAACCATCGGCTGCATGCCCATTACCGATGATAAAATAAAAGAAGTGTATGTGATGGCGGTGGAAGCAAAATCGAACGGAGGAAAAATTCCCGTTCACCTGTTTCCGTTCCGCATGAGCGAAGAGAACATGAAATTATACGGAGAAAAATATCCGCAGCATCTTGCGTTCTGGAAAAATATTCAGAAGGGCTATGCGTATTTCGAATCTGCGAAAACACTTCCCTCCGTCAAAGTTTTGAACAACGGAGAGTACTCGTTCTACTAAAACGCTCCTAAAACCGTCTACGATTATACTTCATTGGTCGAAGAAATAACCTCATTCGTCTAAAATATCTCCTCACTCGTAGGCGAATTCAAATAAATGTTTTTATTTTACAAAGTAATTTGTTGCTGAAATTTTTTGTTCATAAATTGAATTTGAAAAATAGTGTTAAGGATTACCTTTGCAAATATTTTTTTACGCAGGCAACCATCTATAATTTCCTACGTCTTTTGACTAAAACCATTAAACAATCATCCAACAAAAAAAGCATGAAAGGTTTTTACAAAGCAGTTTTTTCTTCCCTTGTTTTTTGTTTCGCGCATTTCGTTTCCTTCGCACACGGAGGCAAAGAATACTTCCAGGACAAGGACGGGTTTTTCTTTTTCTTAGGCGTGCATAACTTCACCGATGTGCATCTGGTGTGGGAGCCCAAACAAGATGCATCGCTGAAAGCATTTACGCTTGAGCGCAGCGAAGACGGCATAAATTATTCTCCGCTCATTACGCACGACCCTTCCGTTAAACTAACCGACCTGATGACTTTATCCAAAGAAGAAAGTGATAAAGTGGATACAGACCCTTACAACCGGTTGCTTTACACGACAGAAACAGGAGCAGGCAGATACATTTACAACCAGTTGATTCCTGATTTCATGTTGAACAATAAAAGTTATCAATGGCATTACCGCATAAAATTTTCGTGGATGGATGGAACCATTTCTTACAGCGGAGTGCGCAACTTTGATTTCTTCTGGAACTATAGAAAAATGGTTGACCAGCCCTCGCCTGCGCCCTTTATACAAATAGATGTGTCTCCTAAAAAAATTACCAACGAAGGAAACGAGGCGACACTGCAGGAAAAAATTAATGGCGATGAGCATCCGGAAACAGCGAAGAAGGATAACCTCCCGATAACTCTCGGATGTCCCGGCATAGGAACTCCTCCTCCGGGTTCCTGTTCATCCGGTCAAACGCAAACCCTGAGCGGTGGTCCCGGTTCGTGCTGCACCTACGTGCAAACGCGCTACGAATATCCCAGCAGTAATTGCATGGGAACCTGCTGCTGCAACATTGACTGCTCTCCTTCCTCGTATGATTCCTGCTGCGTGCACAATTGCAACCAGCATAATCAGTGCGGATGCACTCCCTGGCTTTGCTGCGGTGGTTCGTATCAATGGATAACTACTTCTGTTACCAATCAAACTCCTCCCACGCTTTCTCAAACGCATGTGAATGTTAAATGCAACGGGCAATGCACCGGCTCAGCCAGCATTTCTGCAACAGGAGGCACTAATCCTTTAACATATACATGGTCACCCAATGTTTCCAATTCAAGCACTGCAAATAATTTATGTGCCGGTTCCTATAATGTAACAGTAACCGATGCCAACGGCTGCACTTCGGTGCTCACGGTAACAATCACTCAACCCACCGTGCTGAGCGCTTCCGGCAGTTCAACCGCTGCCTCCTGCGGGCAATCCAACGGAAGTGCATCCGTGACTGCTTCAGGCGGTTCACCCGGTTACACTTATTCATGGGCACCCACGGGGGGGAATTCTTCTACTGCAAACAATCTTCCTGCCGGAAATTATTCTTGTACGGTAACAGACGCAAACGGATGTACTACGGTTGTTCCTGTAACTGTTTCTTCCACCGGGGCAATAACCACTTCTGCAACTCCCAATAGCGCTGTTTGCAGTCAATCGAACGGAAGCGCATCGGTGACGGTTACAGGCGGCTCGCCAACGTTTACCTACGTATGGTCTCCCACCGGAGGTAATTCTTCTACTGCCACAGGGCTGCCTGCCGGAAATTATACCTGCACGGTAACAGACGGCAATGGCTGCACTTCGGTTTCAACAGTTACTATCGGCAACACCGGAAATGCCAGCGCCATATTCAGTGCAAACACCGTTTGTCTCGGGCAGCCGACCAACTTTACTGACCAATCTACTTCTTCCACCGGCACCATTAACAGTTGGAATTGGAATTTTGGCGATGGAAATACTTCTATCCAGCAAAATCCTGTTCATACCTACACTGCTTCGGGAACATATACCGTTACATTAACGGTAACGGATAACAGCGGATGCACTTCTACCATCACGAATGTTATTACAGTAAATCCTCAGCCGGTGGCTAACTTTACTTCCACTACTGTTTGTCTCGGCACTGCCACTCAGTTCACCGACCTTTCTACGGGGGGGGGCAGTTCGTGGAGCTGGAATTTTGGCGATGGAAATACTTCCATTCAGCAAAGCCCTTCGCATACGTATGCGGCAGCAGGAAATTATACTGCCACGCTCACGGTAACAGGACCGGGCGGCTGCACGGCAACTATTTCTTTTCCTGTAACTGTATATCCGCAGCCGGTTGCCGCATTCAGCGCTACTACTCCGGTTTGCCTTGGCAGCGCCATTCAGTTTACCGACCTATCCACCGGGGGCGGAACTTCGTGGAGTTGGAATTTCGGAGACGGAAACACTTCCACGCAGCAAAGCCCTTCGCATACCTATACCGCTTCGGGTACCTATAATGTAACCCTCGTTGTAACTGCATCGCCCGGTAATTGCTCTGCCACCCTTACGCAGGTGGTAACGGTGAATCCCAATCCCGTTGCAAACTTCAGCGCCACCAGCGTATGCATCGGAAATCCTACGCAGTTCACTGATTTATCTTCGGGAGGAGGAAATTCATGGAGTTGGAATTTTGGCGATGGAAATACTTCTACGCAGCAAAACCCATCCAATATTTATGCGAACCCGGGAAATTATGTGGTGTCATTCACTGTAACTGCAAATCCGGGCGGATGTTTTGCGGTGATTACTCAAACGGTTACCGTTTATCCGCAGGCGAATGCGAACTTCAGTTCGAGTACTGTTTGCGTGAACACTCCCGCCACGCAGTTCACCGATTTATCGGTGGGCGCAAGCACGTGGAGTTGGAATTTTGGCGACCCTAATTCGGGACCCAATAATACTTCTGCGCAGCAAAGCCCCTCGCATTCCTATACCACCGCAGGAAATTATTCGGTAACACTCATTGTGGCGAGCGGGCAGGGATGTGCCGATACCCTGGTGCAGTTGATTACCGTGAATCCGAAACCTACAGCTGTTTTCAGCGCTTCCACGGTTTGCTTTAACAACCTGACTCAGTTTACCGATTTATCGGGAGGAAATCCCACGCAGTGGAGCTGGACCATGCCGAATGCAAATCCGTCTTCATCCGGTTCGCAGAACCCTGCTGTTACGTATAACAGTTGGGGAAATTATACTGCCACGCTTGTGGTTACCGATGCAAACGGCTGCAAGGATACTACCACCCTACCGGTAACGGTGAACCCGCTTCCGCTGGCAAGTTTTGTTTCCAGTGTGGTTTGCGCGGGCGATTCCACCTGCTTTACCGACCAGACCTCTATTGCCGCGGGCAGCATTACAGCATGGAGTTGGAATTTCGGAGACGCTTCGTGCCCCAACAATACTTCCACCCTGCAGAATCCTTGTCATACTTATTGTAATGGCGCAGGTACCTATACTGTAATTCTTACTTCCACTTCCAACTACGGATGCCAGAGCACTACCAACATGAATGTAACCGTTAACTCGCTGCCGGTGGCTTCGTTCACCGCTCCGAATATGTGCATGAATACGGTTACGCAGTTCAACAACACTTCGGGCAATTCCACGCAATGGGCATGGAATTTCGGTGACCCGCAGAACACCACTTCCACCCTGCAGAATCCTTCGTTCACGTATTTGGGTTACGGAACTTATACCGTTACGCTGATTGCTTCTTCGGGTTCGGGCTGCAAGGATACCACTACGCAGGCAATCACCGTTTATCCTTTGCCTGTTGTGCAGTTTGTTTCTGACAGCGTGTGCAAAGGCAACCCGAGCAGTTTCTCCGACCTGTCGTTTATAGGCAACGGAAATATTTCTTCGTGGAGTTGGAATTTCGGTGACCCAAGTTCTGCGCCTAATAATACTTCCTCTTTGCAAAATCCTACGCACGTGTTCAGCAATTCTGGCAACTATAATGTTTCGCTTACGGTTACTTCCAATTACGGCTGCGTGAGCAATCTTACGCTGCAGGCGGTGGTGTTTGCCCTGCCCATAGCGAATTTTTCATATGACCCGCAGTCACCGCTCAAAATTTCCGACATGGCTTCCTTCACCGATTTATCCGCGGTTAACATTACGCAATGGAATTGGTGGTTTGGCGATGGCGATTCCATTTCTGGAATGCAAAATCCCACGCACGTTTATACCGATACCGGCACTTACATTATCACCCTTGCGGTGATTGATAAAAACGGATGCCGCGATACGATTGAATATCCCATAGAAATTCTCGACTACTCCTTTTACATTCCCAGCGCCTTTTCTCCGAACGGTGACGGAACAAATGACTTTTTCTTCGGAAAAGGAATCGGCATCAAGCATTTTGAACTGTGGATTTTTGACCGCTGGGGAAACCGCATTTTCTACTGCAAGCGCGAAGGATTGCCGCAGGAAGTTCCCTGCTTATGGGATGGTAAAGTGGATGGCGGGCTTTCGGAATCCATCGTGCAGGAAGATGTGTATGTATGGAAAGTGCACCTCGTAAACGTATTTGATAAGGAATTTGATTACGTGGGCACCGTAACGGTGGTGCGGTAATTCTATGCAATAAATCCTGCAAATTTTTTCTTAGTTTATCTTCACCCTTCAAATCAGGCGGAAATTGACGTTTTAATTTTCGCAATCGGAAATTGCCGTACCAACGCTGGCGTGGTTGGTACCAACGCTGACGATTGCCGCACCAACGCTGACGATTGCCGTACCAACGGTGGCGTGGTTGGTACGAACGCTGGCGATTGCCGCACCAACGGTGACGTGGTTGGTACGAACGCTGACGATTGCCGTACCAACGGTGACGTGGTTGGTACGAACGGTGACGATTGCCGTACCAACGGTGACGTGGTTGGTACGAACGCTGACGATTGCCGTACCAACGGTGACGTGGTTGGTACGAACGCTGACGATTGCCGCACCAACGGTGGCGTGGTTGGTACGAACGCTGGCGATTGCCGCACCACTGCTGGCGGCAGTGGCACGAATGCTGGCGGTATAACTACTCAAAAATTCTTACTTTTCGGTAACTTTTTGATTATATATTCGTAGGAAAATGCGGGTTGGTTTTGTTCTTTATCAATACCGTTTAACATTTTTGATTTTTGCATGAAGAAGGTTTATTTTTATTTTTTCCTTCAATTGTCCACCATAGGTGGATCCGCCCCTGGTGGAAAAACTTCAGAAGGAATGGTGAACAAAAAAATAATCATCGATAACTAATAGGCAAGCAGAATGAAAAAAAAATTTACTTTTTATTTATTTTTTCTTTTTCCCTTTTATTCTCTTGCTCAACCAACTCTTTGGGGAATGACTGCAGCAGGGGGAAACCAATTCGGAACAATTTTCTCCATAAATCCTGGCGATACAACTCTAAAATCAGTTTATAAGATTAAAGGAAATGCAGGTGCAACCATAACAAATTATGCAATTCGTTTGATTGAAGCAAACAATGGTAAGTTTTATGGTGTAACAAATAATGGTGGGGCGAGTGGAAATGGAACTTTGTTTGAATTAGGACTTTCGCAACAAAGGTAAAAAACATTCGGAATAAACAAGCAGATGTTGAAAAAATAAAATCAGGCAGAGAGATAGCAAGGGCAAAATAAATCATCATAGCGGTTCACCAAAACGAACTTCTATGAAAACAACAT
>JACQAL010000023.1 GCA_016195025.1 Bacteroidota bacterium
AATGTTGTTTTCATAGAAGTTCGTTTTGGTGAACCGCTATGATGATTTATTTTGCCCTTGCTATCTCTCTGCCTGATTTTATTTTTTCAACATCTGCTTGTTTATTCCGAATGTTTTTTACCTTTGTTGCGAAAGTCCTACCATAAATACATTATGTGGTGAGCTTATAGATAAAGGAGAGTATGAAAAAATAATGCAATATGCCAGTATCGCTTTATTTCTTTCTGAAAAATTGAATTTTAAAAAGGGAGAGGCAAGTGCTTATGATAAAATTGCATTTTATTATGGTAATAAAGATAATTATTCAGAAGCCCTTAAAAACCATTTGCAAGCATTAAAAATATCCGAAGAAATCGGTGACAAAAAAGAAATCGCTTGGGCTTATAATAATATCGCCAGTGTTTATTTGTCACAAAACAATTATTCCGAAGCCCTCAAAAATTCTTCAAAGGCACTGAAAATACAAGAAGAAATAGGAGGAAATAAAAAGCGTCTTGCTTATTATTACGGCAACACAGGGGTGATTTATAGCGAAGAAGGTAATCATTCCCAAAAACTTGGAGATACAGCAATGGCAAATAGTTATTACTCTGAAGCGAGAAAAAATTATATTACTACTATAAAAATATTCGAAGAATTAGGGGATAAACAAGGAATTGCAAGTGCTCGATATTACATTGGAGAAATGTATTTGTATCAGAAAAATTACCCTGAGGCGTTAAAAAATTATTTTGCATCATCAAAATTATTTCAACAACTCGAAGAAAGTCAAAATGTTAGTATTGCTTATGTTGCAATCGGAAAAGTTTTAATCAAACAAAAAAAATATTCCGAAGCTTTAGAATATTTGAATAATGGGGCATCACTATCAAAGGAATCAAAGCAAAAATATTTTTTAAAAGAAATGTATAGCGGACTGTCGGAGACATATGAAAAATTAGGGCAACATATGAAGGCATTGGAATATTATAAGTTATATTCTGACATAAAAGACAGTATGTCTGGTGGTGATATGGCAACTAAAATTGCAAAACTTCAAAATCAATATCTGGCAGAACAAGAAGAAAAAATCAGAAAGGTAGAAGGCGCAAAAAAAGAATCTGAACATATAGCAGAAGTCAAACAACAAAAAATAATTATTTATTCTGTTTCGGCAGGTCTAATACTAATGCTCACACTTGCCTTTTTTATTTTCAGAGGATACAAGCAAAAGCAAAAAGCTAATTTGCTTTTAGCGGATAAAAATAAAATCATTCAAGAAAAAAACGAAGACATCACCGACAGCATCAACTATGCAAAAAGAATACAGCAAGCAAAACTTCCAAGCAAGGAAATAATTTACTATGCCTTGCCAGACAGTTTTGTGCTTTTTAAACCAAAAGATATTGTGAGTGGTGACTTTTATTACTTCCATAAAAATGACAAAGCAGTTTTTATTGCATCTGCTGACTGCACAGGACACGGAGTTCCTGGAGCATTTATGAGTATGATAGGTTCAGAGAAATTAGATGACGCTTTGGCGCACAGCGCAGACACTTCCAAAATTCTTTCACATCTAAATAAAGGAATAAAAGTTTCGCTTCACCAGACAGACAGCAACGAATCAACGCGTGACGGAATGGACATTGCGCTTTGCTCCGTAGACACAGACGCGCGTGTTGTAAAATACGCTGGCGCAAACCGACCGCTTTGGATTATCCGTAACGGGCAGACAGTTGTTGAAGAAATTAAAGCAACCAAAAAAGCAATTGGCGGTTTCACAGAGGACAACCAACACTTCGACAGTCACGAAATAAAATTACAGCAAGGCGACACTTTTTATTTATCTACTGACGGCTACGCAGACACATTCAGCGGACAGGATGGAAAAAAACTTATGACAAAAAGGTTCAAAGAAATATTGCTCGACATTCAAACCAAGACAATGCAGGAACAAGAAAAATATTTAGATGACTTTATAGAAAATTGGAAAGCAGGGACAGAACAAGTTGACGACATTTTAGTTATCGGTGTGCGTTTGTAGTGGCGGACAGTTGTGCACTCGTGGACA
The DNA here is from genome assembly GCA_016195025.1 of Bacteroidota bacterium. Lineage (NCBI taxonomy): Bacteria > Pseudomonadati > Bacteroidota > Bacteroidota bacterium. The sequence goes on from JACQAL010000023.1 coordinate 2,051, forward strand.
GCACGACAGAAAATAAAAAAGCACAGGGCATAACAGCGGGTTTAAGAAATGGCGGCTGACGAGCAAATTGAAAGTGTGTGCAATTAATTTACTTTTGTAGCGGGGGACAGTGACGAGCATTTAATCCGCCACTTCTTAAACCCGCAAACCGTTAAATACAATGCGCCCGCCCTATCACGTTAGACAGTAAAGTGCTCGGGAGACTGTCACGTGCGCTCAACAAAAAAATACAGGTTCATGGGGTGGCTGTTCCGCGCTTCGCGGACACTTGCGCAGGCACTCACCGCAGACAAATACAAATGAAAAAACAGCCGGACAATTCAGTTTTCGGCAGACAACTTTGTAATCCTTTGGCCAAAAAGTAAAGGCAAAATGAACGGCAGACAGCTTTTCACTCAGTTTATAGTTGCGTATGCACAGACAGTATAAAAAAAATCACGGCAGATTTCGCAACACTTCATCGCTGCTTTCGCGCAGACAGCTTTTTCCCTGCGCGCGCCAAAGAGCAAACTCAAGAATCAATTGTAAACGCGCCCCGAAATTTAACAGCCGGACACCTGACAACGAAGGTAAAAAAAATGTTTGGCGATTAAAAATTAGTTTATCTTTGCGCCCCATGTTTACACAGCCCAACAGCCCAACAGCCCAACAGCTAAACAGCCGTAATCATTTCATAAAAAATTTCCAGAGTCCTTTTCTGCAAAGCAGAAAGGGATTTTTGCTTTTTATACACCCTTACTCATAATCAAACAAACAACTAAAACCAAAACATCTCTATGAAAAAAATCATCAAGCGGGTTAAAATCGCCCTCAATCTTCAAACACTTGATTCACCCGGTCTCGTATCTTTATTACGCGCCATTGTAAAAGGATTCAACGGACCTCCGGCAAATCCTAATTTTACACCTGCCGATATTGCAAAACTTCCAGTAACCACTGCCGATATGCTGCTGCAGGCAAGCGCACTGGAAAATACGCACACCACCCGCGAAACCAATAAATCGGGCAACCTCACCGCGTTGGAACTCGACCAGTCAGCCACCGTGCAGAACACGCTTTTAGACACGGCTGCTTTTGTAGAAGGGTTTGCCAATAAAAAAGCGGCAGGCGATACCTCCATTGCCGTACAGATAATTACCAGCGTGGGCTTCGGAATCAAAAAAGCATTTGTAAAACACCAGCGTTCTTTTGAAGTGGTGGATACCGATAAAGGGCTGGCTCACCTGCGCACCGTTTCGGCAGGAAGAAGAGCGGCATACCTCTGGCAATGGTCGGCTGATGGAGGCAAAACATGGTCGTTCCCCATTGCCACCATTGGAGCAGAAGTAATCATAACGAACCTGAAAAGCGCGGTTGAGCATAGTTTCCGCTTTGCAGCGGTGGTTCCTGTCATTCTAGGCAAGCCCACTGTGGCAGCAGGCAGCGAGGAGCCAGCTTGGAGCGATGTGATTACTGTGGTTATACCATAATATGCAATGACTGACGCAATCAATACGAAGAAAGTGTATGGCAATGCAATCACTGTCGCAATCAATGCGAAAGTAGCGGAAGTTATTACGATAACTAACCCTTCCTTCGTCAGGATAAACTCAGTGATTAGGTCGACTTGTGCAGTCATTACAAAGACAGTAGAAATGGTCACAAAGACAGCGTATTTCATCACGACCACTGGCGCAATCAATGCGAAGAAAGTGTATGGCATCACGATGACTGGCACAGTCAATGCAATGAAAGCGGAAGTTGTCGCAATGAATAGTCTATCGGAGGCACATATAAAAAGTTGAAGAAAATGTTGCGCGTATTCAAAAATATGTATTACATTCGCCTCCCATTTTATTAAAAACAATTTTATGTAACAAAAACAAAAAACAAATCATCATCATGGAAACAAAAGAAAAAACAAAAAGCACCTATGAAAAAGCCGAGAAGATTAAAAAAAACATTTCTGGCTTTGCAGAGAAATCAAAAGAAACTATCCGCGAACTGATTGGCGCAAGTTCCAAACAAATGGAAAACGCCTTGGATGCCAATGCAAAAATTTTTGAGGGTATCAAGAAAAATCTTGACCTGCAGGAAGTGGATGAGAAGGTTGCCGGCAACCTGAAACACACCTTTGTAAAATCGGTGGAACTGGCGGAAGACGCTTACGATGCCATCATCAATTCCTACACCCGCCAGATGGAACTCACCGTGGATTTCAACAGCCAACTCGTGGAAGCGGTAAAAGAATCAAATCCCGCAAATGCCGACAAGTTTTTGGAATTGATTCATGAGAACTTTGAACGCTCACATCAGCTAACCAGCAAGAACACCAAAGAAATATTGGAGTTCTACAACAAGCACACCAACCTGGCGCTGAACTTCAACAAAACATTTGCTGAAAATGTAAACACTCAGGTAGAAGCCATGTTCCAGATTCAGAGCAGGGGGCTTGACCGATTCACGAATTGGGCATCGGAGTGGTGGAAAAATCCTAAGGACGAAAAAGAAAAAGTGTAACGGGTTACTAATTACTAATCTGTTACGAATTTTACTAATCAGACGTTTGTATTATTCGTAACATTCGTAACAGATTCGTTTATTGGTAACCAGTAAATAACAATAACCAAAACAACAATCAACAAACAACAAATCATCATCATGGAAACAAAAGAAAAAACATTCGCAAGCGCAGCGGAGCAAATGCAGGAAGCATTCAAATCCACTGCCGACATTTACAAGCAGGCATCGCTCTCCATTCTGGAAGCGTACAACAAGCAACTCTCCACTTCTGCCGAGTGGTACAACAATTTTGTTGGAAGCACGCTCAAGACCGACTTTTCAAAGAACTACGAAGCCGCTTCCGACTTGCTGAAAAAGAACATGGAAAATTATCAGCGCACATTAACGGAGACCAGCAAACTCTCCAAAGAGGTGACTGAAAAAATATTCCGTTCATGGAGCGAAGAAGAATCCTTTTTTTCGCCTGTGAGCAAGGAAGTTACAGAAGCGGTGCTCAGCATTTTCAAAAAACAGTCCGCTCTGCTCAACGAATCGGGCGCGCAATTTTTAAGCACTATATATAAGGAAGAAAATCTTAAAGCATCTTCCGAGCAATTTAAAGGGCTTATGGGAAGCGCCATCAAAACATCAGAGCAAACCATCAAAAACCTGATTGACACCTATAATAAGGAAGCGGAGTTTACTCAAAAGGCAAGTGAACAATTGCTCCGCAGCATCACAAAGCAATTTGATGCCATAACAGAAATGAACACCCAACTCTTCAATGACTCCCTGAAAAACTTTGAGCAGGAAAAATCCAAATCAAGTTGGAATCCATTCGCTAAAGAAAAAGCCACAGATGGAAAAACAAACAAAACCAACAAACAATAATAACAATTAACACTTTAATTTTTATGAGCCATGACAACAGTAGAAGAACCAAAAACAAAAAAAGTTTCTGATACATCGGAAGCAAAAAAAACTATCTCTGAGCAACTCGAAGGACTGAAATCCAAATTGGATGGAGCCAGCGAGGAGGCAAAAGAAAACATCCGCGCAGTCATTGACACCTGCACCAAGCAGTACGAACGCGCCATTGAAGTCAACAAGGAGTATGTGAAAGAACTCCGCGAGCAGATGAAAAAACATCAGATGGATACTTCACATTTAGATGAAATCAGCAGTTGCTTGAGCAGTTCGTTGCAACTGTCGGAAGAAGCGATTGACACCCTCATTGATTCCCATCTGCAACGGGTGAACCAGATTGTTGACTTCAACAAAAAAAGTGTGGAGCAATTGAATCAGTCCTATGCAACCGATAAATTCAACTATGAACAATTCATTGCCCTGCAGCAGAAAAATTTTGAACAGAGCATTGAACTTTCTACAAGTGATATGAAAAAAGCGGTGGAGGTATATAATAACCATCTCAACCTATCGGTTAATTTCAACAAGCGTTTTTCAAAAAACATCATCACGCAGATTGATACGCTGATGCAATTTCACAGCAAAGGACTGCAGGCGTACAATAATTGGATTTCCAACTGGTGGGAAAAAGACAAATAAGAAACAGACGGGAAGAATGGAATGGTGGAAGAATGGAATATTGGGGAATCTCCCAACATTTCAATATTTCGTTATTCCATTTTTTTATTGTAACACATAATCAATGAGCAACCATTCAATTTTAGAAGCGGTAGAAAAACAAATCAGCGAATTGGAAGATAAATTGCACAAAGAAATTCAAAAACCAAATGCTTCCAATATTCTAACGGATGAAATGAAAGTATGGCTCCATGCCCTGCACCAAAAGCGCAGAGAAATCATAAGCAGAACAAACGAACCAAACAACAAACAATCATGAAAACAATTAAAACAAAAGTACAATGTACAATGTACAATGTACGATTGGCGTTATTATTCGTAACATTCGTAACCCATTCGTTATTCGTAACCGCCCAATCTTCCACTGATGCCCAAGTAGCCATTCTGAATCATGAACTAAAAACCCTCAAACAGGAAAACGCCCAACTGAAAAAAGAACTCGCAGCGCAAAACAATACGCTGAATGCCGGGCTGGACAGCATCCAACAACTCTATCAAACAGCCGATAATAAAATCAATCTTCAAAAAATGTTGCTGGCGGGAACCATTGAAGGAACCATTGCCCAATTAGCAGAGGGGCAGCAGCAAGCGAATGACCGCCTGAACAGGCACCGAAGCATCATTCAAACATCGCTCGTGCTTGGGCTTCTTGCCATACTGATTTTTGCCTCCTTGCTGGTCTGGCTGATTATATCCTATAAAAAGCATCTTGATAAATTGAGAAAGAACCTCTACGAAAATGAAACAATGCTCCATGAAAATAAAAAAGCATTCAGCGTATTGAGCGTTCAACTCACCGAACTAAAAGATGACCTGCTGGTGTATCAAAAAGCGACAGGCAATTTAAGTAATAAACTCGCTGAATCGAAAATTCAAATCATGGGAGAATTACAAACGACAAATGACGAATTAAATAAAAAGTGGCAGCAGGCAGCAGCAACTGTCAGCAAACAAGATGATACCATGAAAAGGTTAGGTTCAAGGATGGATGACTTAAAATCATCCATTGAAAAAGAAACAGCCGCTCAACTCAAATCACAAGTCATAAATCTCAAATCTGATATGGAAGCGCAAATCACTGCCCTGCAAAAAACAATCCATGTGAAAAATAACTAAGCCATGACAAAAACAATAGACATTAATGGAAAAATTAAAGCAATCATTTACGATAAACTCAGGATTGACCAAAAAGAAATTACTCCAGAGGCAAGTTTCATGAATGACCTTGGTGCTGATTCGCTCGATACAGTGGAACTCATCATGGAGTTTGAGAAGGAATTCAATATCACGATTCCTGATGAGGAGGCAGAAAAAATCAGCACTGTGGGCGAGGCCATTGAGTACATCAAAAAGAACAAAGAACAAAAAATGCTGAGCAAAGCGAAATTCTGATTTATTGAGAATATGAAATGAAAAAAGAAAACACCTTGAACCCCGAGCAGCGTAAAGAAATTATGGACTGGCTTACTAGCGAGATACAAAAATTAAGCAAAGACATTAACCGCTACCATGCAACGAGCCACTACTCCAGGGCAGAACGAGCCGAAGGCGCGCGCGATGCCTATTACAAATGCATTAATGAATTAATGAAATTACAAGACCCAACGAATGCCAACCAATAAACAACAATCCCATCTATGGGGAATAAATTGAAAACCATGAAAAAAATAATTTTGTATTACAGCATTACAGCACTGGCATTTTCCTTTCACTCTGCTGCGTATGCACAGAAGAAAGAAAAAGACAAGCTCCTTGCCGGCAAAGTTTTTGAAGCGGAATTTACCGAGCAAAAGAAAAAAGCGAAACCCGTAAAGGATGACATTATCTTTAAGTCAGAAAAAATTAATGTAAAGGTTATCTCAGAGAAAACAGGATTTACGGATAATCCTTATACGGCATCTGTTGATTCCTCATCAGGCAGCATGGTAATACGCTTTGAATCTGAAGGCAAAAATAAAGATAATGAAGTAATTAAATGGAAGGGCACTGTTACCAAAGAAATCATAGGAGGAACTGCCACCATAACCGATAAAAAAGGAAAGACAAAAACAGAATACTTTTTTTCCGGAAATCTGAAAAGTACAAAGAAGAAATAAATTTATGCAAGAATAAAAAACATGACTGAAAAACAAAAAAACATTTCCGAAATAGAACAGATGCTGAAAGACATGGCAGAAGCAGGCCAGAAGATTTCAAAAGCATATCTTGACAGCATGCCCAATATCATCCATTCCGCTAAGGACGTGATGTCAGGACTTGCTTCCTTGTCAGGCAATATAAATTCCAATCCTGTAGAATTGTCTAAACTACAAAACTGCTATCTTAACTTCTATAAAAAGCAGATAGGATTGTGGCAGGAAATAAATCAACATACGCAAAGCGGAAGCCAGCCCCCCTCCAATGGCGATAAACGGTTTAAATCTCCCGAATGGAACGAAGCCCCTTACTATTTTTACTATATCAAACAAACTTATCTGATGGCTTCTGAATTGTTGCATGAGATACTGGAACAGTCCGCCATAGATGATGCCACAAAAAAGAAATTAAAGTTTTACTCGCAACTATACATTGATGCTCTTTCTCCTGCAAACTTTCTTACTACCAATCCCGAAGCCCTCAAACTGGCGCAGCAAACCGGAGGAGAAAGTTTAAAGAAAGGATTTAAAAATCTCCTCCACGATATGAAGCAAGGCAGAATCAGCCAAACCAATTTCTCTGCCTTTGAAGTGGGAAAAAATCTTGCTACCACACCGGGCAGCGTAGTTTTTCAAAACGAACTCATCCAACTCATCCAATACAAACCACTCACAAAAAAGGTTTCTCAATTTCCGTTGTTGATTATTCCACCGTGGATTAACCGTTATTACATTCTGGACTTGGAGCCGGAAAATTCTTTTGTCCGCTTTGCTGTTCAGCAGGGTTTCACCGTATTTATGATTTCATGGCGCGTGCCAAAAGGCGAGATGGGAAAACTTTCCTTTGACGATTACGCGCAAAAGGGATTGCTCGATGCAATGGCGGTCATTCGCGAAATCACCGGTCAGAAAAAAGTAAATGCACTGGGTTACTGCATCGGAGGAACTTTGCTGGGCGGTGTGAACGCAATACTTGCTGCAAGAGAAGAAAAGGGACAAGAGGCGAGGGACAAGGGACGAATAAAAAATCTCAAATCTCAAATCTCAAATCTCAAATCTCCTCTCAACACCGCCACTTTCCTTGCCACGATGCACGACTTTTCCGACTTCGGACCCTTGAGCGCAGTGGTGGATTTGCCATTGGTGGAAAAATTAGAAAAAGAAATTGGCAAGGACGGAATACTGAAAGGAAGTGATATGACCAATGCCTTTAATATGATTCGCGCCAAAGATTTAATTTGGAATTATGTGTCCAACAACTACCTGATGGGCAAAGAACCTCTTCCGTTTCCTATTCTTCACTGGACAAATGATAACACCAACCTGCCCGGCAATATGTATTTCTATTATCTGAGGCATGTTATTCTAGAAAATAAGTTAAGCAAAAAAAATGAGTTGAAGATTTGTGGCACTCCGGTTGACATGAGTAAAATCAAAACTCCTTGCTATGTAATAGGCACCGCAGAAGACCATATTTCTCCCTGCCACACGGCATTTAACACCACCCGTCTGGTGGGAGGTGAAGTAGAATTTGTAATAGGAGAATCAGGTCATGTGGCAGGAATTATCAATCCGCCAAATGGCAAGTCAAATGGCAAATACGGATATTACAGCAATGGGAAACTCGGAAAGGACTTAGCACATTTTCGCAGCACAGCACAACATCATCAAGAAACATGGTGGCTGCACTGGGCAAAATGGCTGAAAGCACATTCAGGTAAGCAAATAAATGTTCCCGCAAAACTCGGCAGCAAAAAATACAAAGAGATTGAATCAGCACCGGGAAGTTATGTAAAGGAAAAAATGTAAAAGCCCATCTCTATTCACGCTCGCATGAGTCCCTTTGGGAAAAGGGAAGAGAAGAATTACTACATTTACAAAATTATTTTAAAAATTATTTCACTTTGGAAAGGATTTAGGATGAGCTGTAATTCATAGAAGATATGAGAATCAAAAAAAATAAAGTAGCGCTGGTAACAGGAGGAACAGGAGGCATGGGAACAGCCATCTGCGAACGGCTTTACAAAGATGGATTTACAGTAGTCGCCAATTACAGAAACTTTACCAAAGCCATGAAATGGCGCGAAATGGCGAAGCAATGGCGCGATAACCAGTTGCAAATGGGCATTGATGTGAAAATAGTTCAGGGAGATGTAGAAAGTTACAAATCGGCAGAAATGATGATAAAAAAAGTGGAAGAAGAAATAGGCAACATTGATGTACTCATCAACAATGTCGGTATTTCCCGCGATGCCCTGCTCAGAAAAATGACTCCGCAGCAATGGTATGAAGTCATCAACACTAATCTGAACAGCATATTTGTCTGCTCACGCTTAGTCATTAACCAGATGATAGAACGAAAATGGGGTCGCATCATCTGCATCTCATCCGTTAACGGACACAAAGGGGGTTATGGATTATGCAATTACTCGGCATCCAAAGCCGGTATGTATGGATTTGTAAAATCCCTTGCGTTGGAAGCAGTAAAATATGGCATCACCGTAAACAGCATTTCACCGGGCTATACAGCCACTCCTTTACTTACCGGAATACCTCCGGAAGTTCTTCAAAAAATAATCGCGCAAATTCCAATGGGGCGTTTGGCAAAGCCCCAAGAGATTGCCGCTGCCGTTTCTTATCTCACTTCCGATGATGCTGCTTTTATCACGGGTGCAGACCTCTCTATCAATGGCGGACAGTATATGTATTAATTTCTCGGGGAAAATAAATTCCTGAAATGGAAAACAAAACCGCATTAATCACTGGAAGCACCAGCGGCATAGGATTGGCAATTGCAAAACGATTTGCCCGCGGAGGTTATAATATAATTTTTAACGGATTAGAAAAAGAAGGACCCGCTCTTGCCAAAGAAATTGGCGAACAACACCAAGTAAAAACATTTTTTTCACCCGCCAATATGCTCAAGGGAGAGGAAATAAGGAAGTTAATTTCGGAAGGTGAAAAAAAATTTGGAACCATTGAGGTATTGGTGAACAATGCAGGCATACAACATGTGGCACCCATTGAAGAATTTCCGGAAGAAAAATGGAATGATATAATTGGGACAATTCTTACCGCAGCATTTCATACCTCAAAAGCCGTATGGAAAGGAATGAAGGAAAAAAAGTTCGGGCGCATCATAAATATTGCTTCGGCACACGGGCTGATCGCTTCCGAGTTCAAATCGGCTTATGTGTCGGCAAAGCATGGACTTGTTGGACTTACAAAATCGCTGGCTTTGGAAGGAGGTAAATATGGAATCACAGTGAATGCAATTTGTCCTGGCTATGTTATCACTCCGCTGGTCCAAAAACAAATTGAAGAATTATCTAAATTACATGGCATTTCGAAGAATGAAGTAGTGGAAAAAGTCATGCTTTCTGAACAGGCGGTAAAAGAATTTACCACCACAGAAGCAATTGCTGAACTTGCCTTTTATCTTGCATCGGAAAACAGTAAACTTATCACTGGCGCATCCATAACCATTGATGGCGGATGGACTGCGCATTAGTAGAATGGACGCTACTATTATATTAGCATCTTGACTATACAAACTGATAAAAGAAAATTAACTAACCCTTCTATAAAAAAATAATGCAAGTGCCCTGTTTCAAAAGATTTTATACATTCGCCAAAACATTCAACCTCAACCCTTAAACTTTTAAACTATGGCAACACAAAACTTAGTATCAGCATCACTTCCGCCAGCAGATAAAACTGCGGTGCAAATTTCTATTCAGGCAATCGCAACAAAATTGCCTTTCCTGATTTCGCTCACCAATGATGAGCGCAAAGGTGGAATTAAATTGGGCGATAAAACAGTTGCGTTTATTGCAAAAGCAATCAGCTACGCGCAGACAAATCCTTCATTAGTTCCCGGGTATGTGAACCTTGCAGAAATCCAAAAAGATTATACTCTGCAAAAAGACCTCATAGATATTCAGCAATGGCTCGCGGGGCTTCTTCAAAAAATAGAAGACACTCAGCAGGAAGCAGGCGTTGAGGCACTGAACGGGATTCTCGGATTTTATCAGGCGGTGCGTGTGGCAGCAGAAAAAGATGTTCCGGGAGCAAGGGCAATTTATCAGGATTTGAGCCAAAGATTTCCGGGAAGAACAAAAGCTATTGTTCCTCCTGCCCTTGTATCTAAGAACTAAAAATAGCCCCAATTTCGCATTTGCCTCATTTTTTCTCAAAAAAGGTCAAAGGGATTGCTCAAATGGGCAATCCTTTTGCTTTAATGGGCAATCGCTTTGACAAAAAGGTCACTATTATTGACCAAGAAGTGAATCCGACCGTGCCGGCAGGCAGGCAGGTAGACCAACTGATCTATCGCTTTGCCCAAGCCGACACTATTTTTGCCAAAGTCGGCAATCGGTTTGACAAGGCAGTGAATCTGATAGACCAAGTGGTCAATGGACAGCGTGTGACGATACACCATCTTCTCCCGAAGGGATGGATACCCACAAACCCGCAAGGTCAAACACATTCCGCAAACTACTTCAAGGTAAATTCATTTTATTGTTTGCGTAAAGAGTTTGCCCTTGCTGTGTCTTTCGGTAACCCGACAACTTTTCTGCTCCGTAAACTTAAAACCTGTCTCGACAATTAGCATTTTTCTCAGCGGACAGCTTTGTAAACGGACGGCTTCGCATTTATTTTTCGGTATTTCTCGGTGGACAACAACTCTTACAACGCATGACGGGTGCGGATGTGGTTAACAGCGGGCTTGCGCAATGCGGGTTTACTTCTTGAAAAAATGTTTTCAGTATTTAATTATCTTTGTGCTGGCGGACAGCGAAGTGTTTTTTAATCCCGCACTTCGCAAGCCCGCGGAACGTTATGCACCATTTTAAAACGACAAAAAAGTACACACCGACAATCATTTTAAACATAATTTAAATGAAAAAAACATTACAAGTAGGAAAAGAAATCTTATTTACCGACACAAATGACAATTTAGTGAAATGTAAAATAAAAAAGGTTCATATTGGTGAAGGGAATAAAATTATTGGTTGTGAAGCGACAACAGCCGATAATGATTTAATTGATTTAACCATCGAAGAATCAGGAGAAATCTATAAAGAAATTAGTTTTTCTGAAATGCAAATTGGAATGAAGATTGTTTTCAATGACCCCGAAAATAAATTTCAAAAGGGAGAGGTCACAAAAATTTCTTTAGGAGAAGAAAATAAAATTACTGGCTGTGATGTTTTAACCTCCAAAGAAAGTGTCTTTGAACTCTCAGCAGAGGAGGATAAAATATACGCACTGTTTTCTGATGGAGCAAGTAATAATTCAGCTGACAACTCGGCAGAACAAAAAGATTCGAGCAAATCAGAAACAGGGACAGCAAGTTTAGTCGGTTATGGAATTTTATTTGCTATAATCGGATTTGGTGTTGGGTATTTTATTTTTGGAAAAATCCCCTTTGTTGGCACTTATGTTCCACTTGATACACTTTTTGGGACAGTAAGCAATGATAACGCACTCGTGGACATAATCAGCAATGGTATTATGGAACCAATAAAACAAAACATTTACATAAGTACAGGTGTAGGAGGAGTAGTTGGAATTGTAATAGCCGTCATAAAAAATAACAAATAAGAAAAGATGATAAAATTGTTTGCTGTAACATTTTTAATAAGTTTGGTAAGCTATGCTTACCCACAAGACACCATTTCTGAAAATCAGAAAAAACAATTTTTAACAAGCAGTCAATTTCATTTAACTCCTACTCAAATCATCGCTAATTTTAGATCCGTTGATGATGACGGTTGGTTAAAATATGACCAATACGCGGACGCTGTTCCATTTGAAAGCGCATACAACTTGAATGTTTTTGATTACTTCAAGCTAAATGACACATACGATTCCGACTTAAAAAAAGAAGTTTTCAAACAGTCGGCAGAATATAAGACACTCCTTGACAGCATAAAAAAAATAAAAAGCAATTACTTAAATTCAATTTACTACCAAAAAGAGTTTAATAAAGTTGGCGGTGAAGATTTTGAAATGTCGGGACCTGGATATTTTGAAAATGGAAGAACAGATTATCAAGTGAATTACGATATTCAAAAGAAAGGTTTTTCTATTGCAATTGGAGAGGTTCTTCCCTATCAATGCTTGACAGCATTTTGTCCAAAAGTTATTGAGGATGTAGAATTCAGACAATTGCCAACTACAAAAAAATATAACCTCAGTCAAAGTTCAAAAAGTTATACGCAGTATTTATTTATTCCAATGGACGCCACGACAGCATTGGAGATTGAAAATAATCGCAGTCAAGTAGAAATATTAAGAGTATTTAGTATCACTGGACTTTATTCTGCAACTTTTAATGACACTGATTTCTTAGCAGACAATTATGGAAAGAATTGCAAAGCGCAAGTTGTAAAGGGCGGAAATATGCGCCTTATAATTTTTAACAAAGCAACAGACAAAATATATTTTGACAAATTGTATCCAATAACTCAAACAAAATAAATTATGAGAACAAAAACGGAAATTATAAGAGAATTTAATCAGGTACAAACTCTTTGCGACAGATTAATTATGGACATCGGGCAAGGTTATGCGCGCACTCGGCTGACAAATGACAACTCTTTAGTTGCGACAGTTAATCAAAAAATTGAGGCATTTAAAAAAGCAGAAGCACAACTACGGACACTTGAGCAAGAACTTGCAAACTCGTCAGACTAAAAAACGGTAGACAGTTTTCCGTTTTCGTCCGTGTGACAGTCTTGTAGACAATTTCGTAGGACAATCATTTTCGTCTCGACAATTTTTTCTGCAAAGTCACGCGTGTATCGGTGGACTGCCACGACAGACAAAAACGGTGCATAACAGCAAGTTTGCGCTATGCGGGCTGACGTTTAAGTTTGAAAAATTGTATCTTCGGTTTATGTTTGTAATGGCAGACAATTTTGTATTCCAAAATCCCGCACATCGCAAACTTGCAAAACGTTGGCAGTAACCCTATCGCTTCGTGGACAATGGCGAGTAACTTGACACTTTATCTAAATGGAAAATTGGGGACAACATTTCGACAGACAAATTTTTTATCTCTCTACCCGACAGACAAACAACTGGGCTGAGCAACTTCCGACAGACAACTGGCTCGCCTTAACAGTCGGACACGATAAAGACATAAAACTTTACAACGAACTTGCGGACAAGTGCATTGACAAAAATGTTCTTTATGTCTGTGCGGTCGGACACGCTTGCGAACTCATTCACGACATTTTCGACCAGACAGTTATTCAGAAAAAAATTGCAGTTGGGGACAGCGTTGCTTCACCAGACGACTTTGAAAATTCACCAATGACGACTTGGCACAACGACTTTGAGGAAGGTGTTTGGTTTGCGATGACCTCCGCATTTCACGGGACAAAAGACATTGACAAAATCGTAGTCATTGATTTGACCGACAAAAGTGAAAGACAACGGCTGACAGAATTAATTGATAAAATAAAATCGGGCTTCATTCCCGACTGACAGTGCAGACAGACAATAAAATAATTTGTAGCAGTGGACAGTTTCGCACAGACAAAAAAGAAGGGCTACTGCCAACAGCGGGTTTCTGCTATTGCGGGTGACGAGCAAGTTGAAAGTTTTCTGCTTTCTATTATCTTCGCTGCGTGGGGACAGTGACGAGCATTTAAGTCCGCAACATCAGAAACCCGCAAAGCGTTGGCAGCAATGTTAAACGGACAATCAATCACGACAATTTATAAAGTCATCGGGGGACTGTCCGTCTCTTTTTCCACGACAATCTTTTACTTTCCGACAGCTTCTCCGTTTACAACTTTCTCGGGGGACAGTCCCGCGCTGACTTTGTAGAAAAACTTTATCGGGACTGACAATCGGTTCTCACAAAGACGGCTCAACGGTTGGTGACAGCGTGACAAATAAATACAAATACATTTTTCGGGCAGACAACTTTGCAACTCTTGTTCGCTGTTCATCGGCAGAAAACAAATTTATTCGCGGACAGCCAAGCAATAAAAAAATTCAGCGGGACAGTTGCGTTTGTTCCGACCGCTTTTCTCGCAAGACAGTTTCGCACGGAAGAAAAGAAAAAACAAAAACGCAACGACAGTTTTTCATCGGACAATTCTTTCGCGCAGACAGAAAAACAAATAACAAAAACATCGGCAGACAGTTTTATCTTTCATTCGCGGACAGTAACGGACGACAAAAAAGAGCAACGAACTGCCAACATCAGGTTTGCGCTATGCGGGCTGACGTTTTAATTTGAAATTTGTATCTTCGTTTTGTGTTTGTAGTAGCGGACAATTTTGTATTCCAAAATCCCGCACATCGCAAACCTGAGGAGCGTTAGCAAAAAC
>JACQAL010000024.1 GCA_016195025.1 Bacteroidota bacterium
GTTGCCCCGACTGCTTGGTCTGGTGCCAGACTTCAGACTGGCGCCAACTGAAACTAACTGCACATTGGCGTCATTGGCGCAACAGCCGAAGGAATCCCTATCTTTAATGCGCCAACGAACGCCAATATGCGGTCGTTAGCAAAAACACCCAACAGCCGGACAGTAACTTTGTATCTTTAACATTAATTAAGGACAATGAAACTTCTTACTCTCATCATCGCTTGTCTTTCTTTTTTACAAAATATTTTTGCTCAATCGCAATGGCAATTAATGAGTAATGGAAATACTGCTGGAACAACTTACGGTTTTGTTGAATCTTCTTCTGGTGTTTTAATTGCAGGAACAGCAGATGGCATTTATACATCTGCCAATTACGGAGGTAATTGGGCGCTTTCAAACTCAGGAATAAATTCGGGCGCAGAAATCGTTAGCATTACAAAAAATTCAGCAGGGATTTTTGCTGGTTCATATAATGAAATATATTTTTCTTCTAATTCCGGGACAAGTTGGACAATAGTAAATAATGCTGGTGTTGCAATAGAGTCTTTTGCTGTTTTGAATGATACTGTATATGCCGCAACTAATGGACTTGGAATATTGATGACACCAAATAATGGAGCAACATGGATTACAGTTAACACTGGCCTTTTAAGTAATGCTATTCTTTCAGTTGTTACAAAAGGAAATCTTTTATTCGCAGGAGATATGGGTAATGGAGTTTACATTTCATCCAATTCAGGAGCAAACTGGACATTGGTTAATGCAGGTTTGCCAGCGGGTGTCAATGTTAAATGCCTTGAAACCGATGGAACTAATTTATATGCAGGAACAATAGATTTTTCTAATTCAAACGGAATGTTTATTTCCGCAAATAATGGAACTTCTTGGACGCAGGTTACAAATGGCATTGCAACAAATGCCGAAGTATATGATATAAAAAACATAGGCAATACATTGCTTGCGGCAACTGGTACTGATGTAAATCGTTCGTTAAACAATGGCAATGCATGGTCAATTTTTATGAATGGAATGTCACCGAGTCCCCCTTACGGAATAGGGCATTTTTACGAAACTGCGCTATATGTTTTTTGCGGATTGGAAGTCACATCAGGAGGAAGCGTATATAGAATTGATAAAAGCGCTGTTCTTGCTTCGGTTAATGAAATAAGCCATAATTTTTTGCTTACCCTTTCTCCAAATCCTTTTTCCACGCAGACAACTTTGCAGACAGCGATTCCTTTACACAACGCAACTCTCACGGTGGACAACTGTTTCGGTCAGACAGTTGCGCAAATAAAAAACATCAGCGGTCAGACAATTACTTTTCACCGTGACAATCTCGCAAGCGGACTGTATTTCGTTCGGCTGACAAATCCCTCTCCCAGCGGGGGAGGGACAGAGGGTGGGGGCAGTGAGGTTTTCACAGGCAAATTAGTAATCACCGATTAATAAAATGAAAGTGAGAGAGTGAGAAAACGAGCAGGTGAGCCAACAGCCCACTTTCTCACTTTCCCACTTTCTCCTTTTCTCGTTTCACTGCACCATAATTTTGCAATTCGCCTGCTTTTCTTCGGCTCTCATATTCAAAAAATAAATTCCCGGTGCAAGCGCGTGAGCATAGAGCGGAATAATTTCCAGATGCTCACCGGCAGTTTCGTGGCGGTTCACTGCATCAAAAACTTTTTTGCCGGTCCTATCATATACTTCCATTTGCACCTGCGCGCTTTCTTCCAGCGTGTAAGAAACAAAAACCACTTCGTGCGCAGGGTTCGGATAAACGCTAAACTCCAAACTCCTGGCTCCTAACTCCTGCACTGCCACCTGCGGCACCGGGCGCAAACTATCGCGGTAAATCACGTTGGTTACAACAGGAAAGCCGAATACATCGTTGGCAAGAATATACAGCAGCGGAATTTTCTTTGCCTGCCCCAGCCATTTATATTCTATTTGCGTGGGCAGCGGAAAAGAAATTCCGAAGTGAAGCGTGTCAATATACAGCGTGTCGGTTTTGTAAAGAGTGGATTTCACGCGCAGCGTTTGAAAAGTTCCGTAAGGAGTAGTGAGTGTTCCCCATCCATCGCAAACATTCACGCGCTTTTGCGTTTGCCCGTAGTAGCCGATTCCCGGAAGGGGAAAACCATAACCCGAGTTGCACGAATCCTGCTTGCCGAATGTTTCCGGAAAACGGTAAATGGTATCGTAAGGGCTGTAAATCACCGGCACGGGAAAGCCGCCTATCTTTTGCCCGTAACCCACCTGCCGGTAGGAGGAAGTTCCGTTCTTGTAAAAATCAATGCGGTTGGTGGTATCAATTTTGTTGGTCTTGTATCCGTAAGAAGCGATGAACGGAAAAATCGGATAGCCGCTGCTGAGGGTAGAAATAAACTGCTCCACATCCTGACTTGCTGGAACGAGCGAAGAAAAATTCCAGGTGTAATTTGCACCGGTGGAATCGGGGCTCATCGCTCCAATCGTATTCGTTAAACTCACGCGAATGGTATCGTTCAGCACGGGCATATCCGAATTGGTGATGGTGATTTGCGCCCGAAGAAAAGAAAAAGCGAAGATGAAAAGGAGAAGTAAAATTTTTCGCATGGGTACTATTTTTAAGAATGGAGAGTTAAAGGTACAATTTTTACAATGATAATCTATGACCAATGACTAATGGCTACGTTACTTTTTCCTACTTTTGAAACCCTATGAAATCATTTCTTCTAACTGTTTACTGCTTATTGCTTGCTGCTTACTGCTTCTCTCAGGATAAAGACCTCATCCAGTTCTCAGGCGTGGTGGTGGAAGCCGATAGTTTAAAGCCCGTTCCGTTCACAAAAATCCTCATTAAAAATTCCAACCGCGGAACGCTTGCTGACTTCTACGGATATTTTTCTTTCGTGGCGCAGAAAAAAGATACGCTGGTGTTTTCCGCCACCGGCTACCGCAAATCGCACTATGTAATTCCCGATACGCTGAAGGGAAATAAATATTCTCTCATTCAACTCATGAAGTACGATACCATTTATTTGAAGGAAACCATTATTTATCCCTGGCCCACCAAAGAGCAGTTCAAGGAAGTTTTCCTGAACATGAATGTGCCCGATGACGATTTGGCGCGCGCGAAAAAAAATCTTGACCGCGAGCAGATGAAAGAGCAGTATGAAACCATGGGCATGGACGGAAGCATGAATTACAAAGCAGCCATGTCGAATTACCAGAGCCGGCTTTACTGGGCAGGACAATACCCTCCGAACAATCTGCTGAATCCTTTTGCGTGGGCGCAGTTCATAAAAATGTGGCGCGAAGGAAAACTGAAAATGAAATCTCCGAATGAAAAGAAGGAGCGGGAAGAATAAAAAAGACAGTAAAAAAAATCTCAGGTGCTGAAACACGTACGCATAGCGGCAAAAAAAATCCGCAGCATTCCTAAAGACCAGTTGCTGGAGCGGGTAAAATTAGGAGTGAAGAAACATTTATCGGACGAACCGTATTCCATCATTATTCAAACTGTGAGCGCCTGCGATTTGAAATGCAGGCATTGCTTTATTAATGATTACGGCACGCATATTCCGGATGGGATTGTAAAAATCATGCAGTGGAATGAGTTCACGCGCATGGCAGAGCGCTTGCGCCCGATGCTAAAGCGCGCTGCGTATGTGCAACTCTCCACGTTTGAAGCAATCCTGAACAAGAATTTATTTGCCATGTTTGATGCGCTGCTTGCAATAAACCCGCGCCTTCAGTTTCCGTTTTTATCAAACGCCATGCAGTTGACAGAAGAAAAAATAAAGCAGTTGGAAAAATATCCGCTCTCCATCGTGAATATTTCTCTCGATGGCTGCACAAAAAAAACGGTGGAGGATTTTAAAACCGATGCTGTGTTTGAAAAAATTATTTCCGCCATTCAACTGCTCAAAAAATCAAAACTGAAAGAGAAAGTAACAGTAACGTTTGTGGCGCATAAAAATAATGTAAGCGAACTTCCGCGCTATGTTGATTTTGTAAATGAACTGGGAGTGAAAGAAATTTTTGTGAGCAATCTTCTCACGTTCACTTCCGATTTTTCTGGGCAGGAATTATATTCTAAAAACGGAAATGCAGAAGCGCAAATGCTTTTTGACGAAACGGTGAAACGCGCAAAACACAACGGACAAAAAATAAGCATGCCCCGCCTTGCTCCTCAGCAAATGGGCTGCCAGGCATGCGAAAGTTTTTTCATTGACATCAACGGCAATGTTGCGCCCTGCGATTTTCTTGCGGTTACCACTCCTTTCTCTCTATGGGGAGAAACCAAAAAACATCCTCCGGTTATTTTCGGAAACATATTGAAAGATGACCCGCTGAAAATTTACCGCAACCCCGCATTCAAAAAATTCCGCGAAGCGCACCAACTCGGAAAGAATCTTCCTGCACAATGCACGCATTGCATAGATGCTTATGGCATGATGTGCAGCAACAGGATTAATTATTAGTTATGCCAATCTCCTGATTAAATTGTTCAACGGCTTTTCCGCTATGAAATAGAGAAGAATGGAAGTGCATTGAAGTAAAATAAATATGACAATAATATTAAGATGCAGGGCGAAATAAAAGAAAGAAAACAGAAAGCCGTTGTGAATCAGGTAAAATATATAGGAACTTTTCCCGAGCAGTGTAAATAATTTTGTTGCAAGCATAGTTCTTATGATTGATTTTTCTGTCAGCAATCCGTAAAAGAAAACTGCAATTCCCACCGGAAGAATAATATTGTTAATCAGCGTTTCGAAAAATAAAAACGTATTTTTCTCCTGAGAAAACCAGCGGTTGATTACCAGCAAACCGATACAAACAATAATATAGGTTGCTCCTGATAAGGTTTTGTAAAACTTATTTTGCAGTTCGCTCACATTATTTCTCCGCATAAAGAGCAAAGCCAGTTGAATGCCGGCATAAAACTCAATGCATCTTCCGAAAAAAGTAAACTCAAAAAGAAATTGCTGTGAACTAAAGAAGCCATGAAACGAAGCATTTCTGAAAAGCAGCCAAAGTAAAATGCCTGTGCCAATAAAAATGAGCGGCTGAAAAATTAATTTTATTCTTCCTGAAATAAGTATTAGCAGCGGGAATAAAAAGTAAAATAGTTCTTCCACGGTTAAACTCCATCCTCCTGGAATGCCTGTGAATTTATATTCGTCAAAAAAGCCGCGGAGAAAAGTAAGATTGAGAAATAATACGTGTGTGTTTTCTGAAAAAGTGCAATTGCAAACAAAAGGAAGAAATGAAATAATGGTGATGATAAAATACATTGGATAAATCCGCGCGAAACGGTTGATTAGATAGGGTTTGATGCCGGCTTTTCCTTCTTTCACATCATCGTAATAGCGGTAGCAAATTAAAAACCCGCTCAGCACAAAAAAAATAGTAACGCCCACATGAAATTCTCCTATGAAATCATGAAAAAAATTTCCAAACCAAACTGCTTTAAACGGATTGAAGTGATGAAAAAAAACCATGCACGAAGCAACTGTTCGTATTCCTGTGAGTGCAGGAAAGTAATTGCTTTTTGCCAAATCGGATTGCATTACAATGCAAGGTATTTCGATTTTACTTTTTTTCCGAAGAAAAGATTGGCAAGGTTGTCAAAGTTTTTCGGAGAATCGGTGGAATAAAATTCAGCAGTTCCGCCTTTGGAACATTTGTTTTCAATTTCAGGATGGCGTTTGAGATAATTTGCCAAACTATCTGCTACCAGTTTCCCCTGCGAAATTATTTTTACTCTTTTCGGTGCATACTTTTTTATTTTCTTCAGCAGAAGAGGGTAGTGCGTGCAGCCGAGAATGAGGGTGTCAATCTTTTTTGATTTAGAAAAAAGTTCTTTCAGGTATTTCTTTACAAAAAAATCTACGGAAGGAGAATTCAGTTCGTTGCTTTCCGCCAGTGGAACCCACATAGGGCAGGCCTGCTGAAAAACTTTTACATCGGGAAAGAATTTTCCTATTTCTATTTTGTACGAATCGGATTGAACAGTGCCGGCAGTTCCCAGCACGCCCACGTGTTTTGTCTTTGTAAATTTTCCCGCCACTTCGGTTGTAGGGCGAATAACGCCAAGCACTTTTTTTTCAATAGCAATTTTTGGTAAATCAAGTTGCTGAATATTGCGCAGCGCTTTTGCCGATGCAGTATTGCAGGCAAGAATCACCAGCGGGCAATTCATCTCAAAAAGTTTCTGAACGCATTCGAGCGTGTAATGATAAACGGTTTCAAAGGAACGGCTGCCGTAAGGAGCACGGGCATTGTCGCCCAAATAAATATAATCGTACTGCGGAAGTTTTTTAGTAATTTCTTTGAGAACGGTAAGCCCGCCAATTCCCGAATCAAAAATTCCTATAGGAGAAAATTGTTTTTGCACAAACTCTAAAATAAAAAGTTGAACTAAGTTACAACTTCTATTTTAGATTTTATATATAAAGGAAAATTACTTGACCCCGAGTTCCTTTTTCACGTCATTGAAAATATCATCTGCCGGATCGGAATAAAGCACAGAACCAACGCCTGAATCAAGAACGATTTTATAGCCCTTCGCCTTGGCAACTTTTTCAATTGCCTTTTTCGCTTTTTCATTTATCGGACGGGTGAGTTCATCGTTCTTCTTTTGAAAATCGGTTTGTGCCTGCACCTGGAAATCCTGTATGCGCTGGTTCAAATCCTGAAGTTCTTTTTGCTTGGTTTGCTTGATGAGGTCGGTATATTTTGTTTCGTTCGCCTGGTAGTCGGCAAGTTTATCGTTCAGGTCTTTCTGCATGGCAGTGAGCGTGGTTTCCAGTTGCTTGTAATAATCTGCCGATGTTTTTTTTGCTTCCGCCATTTCAGGCATTACTGCAAGAAGAGAATCGAGTTCAATGTGAGCGGTTTTTTGTGCATGGGATGCTGCGGAAAAAATTAAAAGTCCTGCAACAAAAAATGATTTGATGATTGGGTTCATGAGAAAATGTTTTAAATGAGAGGCGAAAATACTAAACTATTTCAAATGGCAAGAAGATAAAAATGCATGCACTATTTTCCTCCTCCGGATTTTTCAGTTCCCGATTTTGCTCCGCCCACTTTCACGCCCATTGATTCGAGCACTTCTTCGCTTTTATCATATTTTGGGTTGGCGAATAAAATATTTAGTTCGGCAGATTTGTTGAACATGATGGCAATCATTTCTTTTTCTGAAAGCGCTTTGATGGCATTATAAACTTTATCCTGCACAGGTTTCACCAGTTCCTGTCTTTTCTTATACAAATCTCCGTCCACGCCAAAGCGCTGCTTCTGCAATTCTTTCGCTTCTTTTTCTTTGGCAATAATTTCGTCTTCGCGTTTCTTTTTCATATCCTGTGTGAGAAGAATTTCTTCCGATTGAAATGATTTGTACAGCCGGTCAACCTCGGCAAGTTTGTTTTCAATTTCTTTCTGCCAGCCCAGCGAAATTTTATCCAGCTGGTCCTGCGCGTTTTTATATTCGGGCACCGCATTTAGGATGTAATCCAAATCAACATACGCCACTTTCTGAGCATGTAAAATGTAAGATGGCAGAAGGCAGAGGGAAAAGAAAAGCAAAATGAATTTCCCTTTTTGTATTTTTTTGCTTTGAATCCCGATTTTTTCTTCGGGACGTACAGTTTCGCTTTTCGAAGATTTAAATTTTTTCATAGTATTATTTTTTAGAGATAACTTCTGAACAAAACATATATTGTGCCAAAGCGAAAGTAATTATTCTTTCACAAAGGAATAATGAAAATTTACAGAACAAACTGCTTGTGCCAACTCTTTTCAAAAGGAATTTCCCAACTGGTTTCCAGTTCTTCTTTTTTTTGAATGAGGTTATTGAAAACTGATTCTGCTTTTTTATTTTTCAACTCAGATAAGCTGCAGGAAAGAATTTTTCCGTTCATGCGATATGCAACATTATTTCTGTCAAGAAGAGAAATATTAAAATCTTTTTCCAGTTGCTGAATAAAATTTACCGATTTATCAATTCCGCAGCCGGAAGCAGGAGCAGTTTTTTCATCTACACAAACTACAATAAAGCGGGTATGAAAAATTTCAATGCAAGCTTTCATCAATTGGTCGTGCGATGTCCATTGCGCAACAAATTCTTCCGACTTTCTTTTTATGGAATTAATTTCGGAAGAACTAAATTCTTTTTCACTCTGATAAATCCAGATGCGGGAATGAGAGGACATATCGCTAAACTTTATCATAAAATATTTTCAAGAAATATTTTGCGCGGCAAGTTCCGCCACATCCAAAACTTTTACTTCCGATTCTTTGTTGAAATGTTTTACTCCGTCAGTCATCATCGTCATGCAGAAAGGGCACGCAGTTGCAATTACATTCGGAGAAAGCGAGAGCGCTTCTTCTGTGCGATTGATGTTTACATCCTGTTTTCCCTTTTCCGGTTCTTTGAACATTTGCGCGCCTCCTGCACCGCAGCAAAATCCGTTTTGCCGCGAGCGTTTCATCTCGGCTAGATTGGCATCCAGGTTTTCAATTACAGAACGCGGAGCTTCGTAAATATCATTTCCTCTTCCGAGATAGCAGGCATCGTGGTAAGTAATTTTTTTTCCTTTGAAATTTCCTCCTTCAATTTTTAATTTTCCAGAATCAATTAACTGCTGGACAAGTTGCGTGTGATGAATCACTTCATAAACTCCGCCAAGTTCTGGATATTCATTTTTGATAGTGTTGAAACAATGCGGACAGCCGGTGACAATTTTTTTTATTCCGTAATTATTCAGAGTGGTAATGTTATTCATCGCCTGCATCTGGAAAAGAAATTCATTGCCTGCGCGCTTTGCAGGTTCGCCTGAGCAACTTTCCTCTGTTCCGAGAATGGCAAACTTTATTCCAACGTGATTTAGAATTTTCGCTATGGCTTTTGTAATTTTTTTTGCACGCTCATCGTAACTTCCCATGCAACCGACCCAAAAAAGAATTTCCGGCTGCTCGCCTTTTGCTGCGAGTTCTGACACTGTATTTACTTTTACTTCACTCATTCTTCAAACACTTGAATATTTACAGTTTTATTTTTCAGGTCGGTAAATTTTCCTGTGAAGCGTGTTGCACGAACGATATGATTGTCTATCCAGTGATAATTTCCTCCGCGTGGTTTTCCCATCAGGAGTGAGTGATATTTGAATCCGCATTTTTTCAGCCAGCGCTCGGTTACCTCTCTGTGCGCTTCGGTTCGCGAAGTGAAAAAAGTAATGATATGCCCTTCACCGAACCATTGATTCACTTTCTCCAGCGCATCGGGATAAACTTCTGCGTCTTCCATTCGTTCCGGTTCTTCATTGGGAATATCTTCTCCAACAGTTCCGTCAATA
Source organism: Bacteroidota bacterium (assembly GCA_016195025.1). Taxonomy (NCBI): domain Bacteria; kingdom Pseudomonadati; phylum Bacteroidota; species Bacteroidota bacterium. The sequence continues at coordinate 9,342 of JACQAL010000024.1, forward strand.
TCAATCAAAAAATTTTTTATGTGCGATGGAAGAATGGGAGAAATTTTTTTCCCGTTCTCTTCTGCTTCGATTAATTTAATTTCGGTCATGTAATTTTAATTTTCATTTATCCAATTAGCCCTGTCCATAGGGGAATATTGCCAGGGCGCTCCATTATTTTCAATGTTTGTGCTCATCATGTTCAGCGACTGCGGTGCAGCACTTTGTTCCATCACCAAAAATCTGCGAAGGTCAATGATAATTGAAAGCGGGTCAATGTTCACCGGGCATTCCTGCACGCAGGCATTGCAGGTGGTGCAAGCCCAAAGTTCTTCTGCTAAAATATAATTTCCGAAAAGAGATTTTCCATCATCCATGAACTTCCTGTTCTTATCAATATTTTTTCCAACTTCTTCCAACCTGTCGCGTGTATCCATCATTATTTTTCTTGGCGATAAAAGTTTGCCGGTTTGGTTTGCGGGACAAGCCGAAGTGCATCTTCCGCATTCGGTACAGGAGTAAGCATCTAATAATTGCTTCCACGATAAATCAAAAACATCTTTCGCCCCAAAACGGAAAGCCCCCTCTAACTCCCCCGAAGGGGGAGAATTTGCGGGTGCGCTCCCCCCTTCGGGGGGATTAAGGGGGGCTCCGAGCATTGCTTTCACTTCGTTAGTTACGCTTTCGAGATTTGTAAATTTTCCTTTCGGATTCAGATTGGAATAAAAAACATTTGGGAAAGCAAGAATGATATGCAGATGTTTTGATAGGATGAGATAATTCAGAAATCCAAGCACTCCGAAAATATGAAACCACCAGCAAGTTCGTTCAATTAAAATTAATTTATGTTCTTCCATTCCTGAAAAAAATTGTACGAAGTGTTTTGTAACAGGGAAATTTCCTGCTACATTATAATGGCCGCTTCCTATTTGTTGCAGTGTTTGGTCGGCAGTGTTCATAATAAATAAGGAAGACATAATCAGGATTTCAAAAACGAGAATAAGATTTGCATCGGTGCGCGGCCAGCCGTTGAGTTCTTTCATCACAAGACGCTTTACATGAATAATATTTCTGCGGATGAGAAATACAGCGCAGCCAAACGTTACAAGAAATGCGAGTACCTCAAAACTCCCAATCATATAATTGTAGAGATGGAAATTCCCAATATTCAAAAAAGAAAGAATGCGATGCGTTCCGGAAGTTCCGTCAATAAACATTTCGAGAACCTCCACATTGATGAGAACAAATCCAACATAAACAAACAAATGTAAAATTGCAGGAATGGGTTTCTGAAACATTTTCTTCTGCCCGAGCGCAACGAGCGTCATAATTTTCCAGCGCTCGGATTTTCTGTCAGTGCGATTGACCTCTCTGCCCAATAAAATGTTTCTGCGGATTTTTTTTGCGTTGAAAAAAAATAAACTAACGCCCGCAATCAGAAGCAGAAGAAATATGATGTTGGAAAGTCCCAAGGGAAAAAGTCAATGTTTTTTTGTTCTCTTTCTTTTTCCATAGAGCGAAAAATACCTCCACGGATTTTCGTTCATATCTTTCAGCAAACTATCAAGCGAAGAAGAAGAAGCATTCAGGTTTTTATAAAGTTTATCATCGTGAATGAGCATTCCTGCCGAGCCCTCGCCTTTATTTATTTTTTCCATTACACTGGAAAACTGATTGAGCGCGCTGTTTGCATTCGAAAGTGTGCGTGAAAGATTTGCTTTCGCCAGCGTATCGCTCACCGCAGAAAAATTTTTAATAGCATTGGAAATATTTTCATTGTTGTTTGCAATGTTGGCAGAAATGGATTCCACTTTGGAAAAAATACTGGATATTTTATATCGCTCCGAAGCAATCAGCGTATCGAGGCGCATGGAGGTGCGGTCAAATGTTTCGAGCGCGTGTTTGATGTTGTCGAAACTTTTGTTCAGGTTTTCGCGCGCGTTTTTATCCATCACCGTTTGTATGGTTGTAACAATGGAATCAATGGCGCCAATTAATTTTTCTGCTTTATCTTTCAAAGGTTTTATAGTGGCATTCACCGATTCCTGCAGCGATGCTTCTACCATTCCTGTGAGCGTATCGCCATCTTTTGCATATTCTTTTTCATTGCTTGCAATCAGTTGAACTGCTTTTGCGCCCAGCAAATCGGAACTGATAATTTTTGCGACTGAATGTTTTGGAATTTTTAGTTTGCTGTCAGTAATGGCAAGCGTAACAATAATGCGCCCGCTGGTATCATAGAGTTGAATATCTTTCACTCTTCCCACTTTGAAGCCGCTGAACTGAATTGGATTTGCTTCCACCAATCCGGCAACTTCGGGATATACGGCATAATAAATTTTTCTTTTTGAAAAAATATCTTTGCCCTTGAGGAAATTAAATCCATAAATGAAAAGCGCAATTGCTATAACAACGAGCACTCCTGTTTTTATTTCTTTTGAAATTTTCATAATGCCCTACTAAATTACCAATCTGTACGAATGTACTAATCTGGTTGTACTCATTGGTATATTAGTATCCATTCGTACTTTAGTAGGAGTTGCGAATATACAAAGAAAAAAAATGAGGGAACTTTACAGAGAAATTTGGTAGTGTCTCAGTTTGTATTTCTTCGTGTGGTTTTCTTAGTGACTTCGTGTCTTAGTGGCAAAAATAAAGAAAAGCATAGCCACGAAGGCACTAAGACACAAAGGTTCACTAAACAAATTTCAAAATGAGACACTACCAGAAATTTCAGGTAGTGGGTCAGTTTCATCTTAAAATTTTCTTTGCGTACTCTGCGTGAACGGCTGTTAAAATACAATTTAACGCAAAGTGCGCAGAGAAAATACAGCGCAAAGAACGCAGAGAACAACCAAACTGAGACACTACCAAATTTTATAAGCGCACACCGATTACGCAAATATCATCCTTCCCGATAGAAGCCGTATCGGGATGGATTCAAACCTTTACAGCAAATTCATTTCTTATCTTCTATATTCTAATACCGATTACGCAAATATCATCCGTATCGGGATGGATTCAAACCTTTACAGCAAATTCATTTCTTATCTTCTATATTCTAATACCGATTACGCAAATATCATCCACTTGTTCATTGCTGCCTTTCCATTGCATAATTGTTTCATCCAGAATTTTCTTTTGCTCGTCCATTGGTTTTTTATTTATCTCCACTAATGCTGCCTGCATTTTTCGGTACATAAATTTTTTTCCTTTTGCTCCGCCAAACTGGTCGGCATAACCATCGGTGAAAAGATAGAAAATTGTATCCGGCTGATAAGAAATAGTATTTGTTGTAAAAGGTTTTCGGTTATCGTGTTTCCCAACGGGCTGCTTGTCGGCAGCCACTTCAATTGCTTCGGAGCCTGTCCCGCCATTTGCGGGATTGGGAATGTATAAAAGCGGATTGTTTGCTCCGCTCCAGTTTAGCCTCACCCTTCCGTCCCTCTCCGAAGGAGAGGGAAACTGAATTGACAGCAGTGAAATATCCATTCCGTCTTTCACATCTTTATCACTTTTTTCAAAAGTTTCTAAAACAAGTTCGGTTACTTTATCAAGGATTTTACCCGTTTCCCGCAAATGAAATTCTTTTACTGCTCTGTTAAGTGCGTTGCTGCAAACAACACTCACCATTGCACCGGGAACACCATGACCTGTGCAATCGGCAGCAGCAATAAAGACCACCCCCTGCGCCCCCTCCTTAAGTAAGGAGGGGGATGGGGGGAGGTATTCCATCCAGTAAAAATCTCCTGCAACAATATCTTTTGGTTTGTAGAGAATAAAATTTTCAGGCAAGTGTTTATTTACATAATCGGTTGGAGGCAATAGGGCTTCCTGCAGGCGTTTGGCATAAGTAATTGAATCAATAATTTCTTTTTGATGTTCTTCTACTATTTTCTTTTGCTGCTCCACCATTTCTTTTTGCCGAGACACTTCATTTTTCTGCAACTCAATAATATTTTTTTGTTTGCGTGTGATGCGCAGCGAGCGGAAAATAATTGCCGCTATAATAAACATGAGCGCCAGCCCGCCCATTACCGAATACCTGATTACCTTTTCTCTCCTGC